>NZ_JBHYMS010000046.1:0-62987 GCF_042743185.1 Inquilinus sp. NPDC058860
CCCCATCCCTTCGCTCCGAATCAGCAAATCCGGAACGTATTGATTCAGCACCATTCAGCTCTGGGAAGGCTGAATGTCGATTGGCCCTAGCCGGCCGGATCAGCCGGCTTCGGAGGGGCGGCCCGCCCGGGGCTGCCGAGCGCCGCAGGGAACATGACACGGACGGTGGTTCCGCCTCCCGGCTCGCTCGTGATCACGAGCGAGCCGCCATGGGCTTCGACAAGGCCCTTGGTGATCGGCAGCCCCAGTCCGGTACCGGCTGTCTTGCGGGTCAACGCGTTGTCGAGCTGACGGAACGGCTCCATCGCGATCGCGATCTCCTCGGACCGCATCCCGATCCCGGTGTCCGTGACCAGGAGTTGGATCGATCGGTCCGTTCCGATCTCGACATCGACGACGACCCGCCCTCCCTGCGGCGTGAACTTGATCGCGTTGCCGATCAGGTTGTCGAGAATCTGGCGGAAGCGAACCCCGTCGACGAGGAGACCGAAGGCCGGATCAATCGGCGACATCGACAGGGCGACGCCGCGCTCCGCCGCCATGCCATGCGCCGCCCGGACGGCGGCGGCCACGGCGTGCTCCAGGCGGATCCATTCGGGTTGGATGGCGAGATGGCCCCGGGCGATGCCCGAATAGTCCAGAATATCGTTGATCAGGCGCAGCAGATGGCGGCCCGAGCCGCCGATCTCCGTCGCATAGGCGACGGATCGCTCGACGGTCAGGCCGGAGGGACGCCTCGCGGACAGGATGTCGGCCAGACCGATGATGGCGTTCAGCGGCGTCCGCAGCTCATGGCTCAGCGTCGCGAGGAAGGCGGCCTTCGCCTCGTCGGCCTGCTCCGCTGCATGCATGGCGCGCCGCAGCTCCTGCTCCGCCTGCTTGCGGGCCAGCACGTCGATATAGACCGAGAGGCCACCTTCGATGAGCTCCTGGTCGCCGGATTCGAAAGCCCGGCTCACATTCGCCTCGGACCGGTTGCCGATCATCAGAGCCTGGCCCGTCGTGCGATCGTACGCCCAGAGGACATAGGGCAGCTGCAGAATGCCCGTAAGCTCATAAGCCGGCGGCTCGATTCTGGATTGAGCGGTGGTGAAGAAGAAGTCGGGAACGCTCGGCAGAGTGATCGGCGCGGCCGCCTTTTCGCGCAGCCCGATGGCATGCGTGACACGAAAGGTCCGGCTGCCGGGGGTCTCCTCGACCAGAAGCGCCGCACGGTCGCACATCGCATTGTCGACGACGATCTCCAGGATCTGATCGCCGAGATCCTCCGGCCCGATCACCGTGTCGGCGAGACGGTGGGCTTCACGGATCAGCTTGGCCAGCGTCCGGCTGCGCCGCGCCTCCCGGAAGGCTTGGCTCTGTTCCTCCTGCAGCCGCAGCAGGCGCGCGCCGAGATCGTTGCACTCGCGCTGGTAATAGGCGAGCTCCCGTTCCAGCTGACCGGGCGATACGCCGACAGTCCTTCGCGGGCCGCCGTTCATCGTGCCGACAACACGGTCAGGAGGCCGGTCCAGTCCAGGGGCCGGCTGTAGCCGTCGAAGGGCGCGATCTCGACGCCGGAATAGAAGCCGAGAAAGGGAATCGACGGATCGAGGTGGTCCGCCACCAGCCGGGCCTCTTCGACCGCGGCACCGCTGCGAGCGCTGGCGCGGCCCGCACAGTCGATATAGATCGCCAGAAGAGGCTGTCCGTCCCGCTGCACCTGGTTGATCGCGCTGATGCCGTCTCGAACGCTGTCGAGCATCAACGCGTTGTCCCGGGACATGATCTGAACCCGCGTGCCGAGGCGGAAGTCCCTCTCGAACAAAGTGATCGAGCCGGTGGTCCGGTTGGCGCGCAGGATCAGACGGTTGACGTAACTGTTCTCGTCATAGGCTGCGTAGGGATCCCCCTGCTTCTCGCCCAGCGTGGCGATCAGCGACAGGTCATGCGATGAGGTGGCGCCCAGCGTCACACCCAGCATCTGCTCGATCACCTCGAGCGCCGGCCGGCCGTCGAGTTCGAACACCTCGGCCCCTTCGATGCGCGTGATCTCCATGAAGGTGCTGACTGGGCGGCAACCGTGCAGGATGACGGTCTCGTCCTTGAGCCCGGATGGGAAGACGAGCGCGACGGCCGCATGCTTGGTGACGGTCGTGCCGTCGAGCACCCAGGCATCGGACAGATTCATGTCGGTCAGGGTCCCCCCGCCGATCAGCCGGATCCTGTGGCCGGCAAGACCCGACTGCAGCCCCTCGACCAGATCGCTCGCCGGATGCAGACGCAGCGGCGACGGGTCAGCGACACTATCATAGAACATCAGCACGACGGAGTCCTGCTCGGCGGTTTCGGCCAACCTTTGTCCGAGCGAAAAGCCAGCGGCGCGCTCACCCTGCCGCAGATCGCGGTTGACCAAGATCTGCGGCGGGAAATCATCCGCTGCGAAGGCGACGAGCCCGACCTCCAATCCGCTGTAGCCGAGGCCGTCTCGCCAGATGACGCCGGCCGCCGATCCGCCGACGATCGCGACCGTATCCCCGAATGTGGTCCTGAGCGCCTCGACAACGTCGGAGCCGTCATGCTTTCCGCCGCAAAACACCAGCAGCAGTTGCGGGACGATATCCCCCAACGTCGCACGACACTGCTCGATCGCTGTCGTAGCCGAGACGCTTCTTCCATGACCAATCGCGACCATTCAGCCTCCCCGGCCATCAGGCACCCGGCGGCGCCCGCGGGCCATCCATTCAGCGGCAGGACATCTGTCCTTGTCCATCGATCACTGCATCGGCACACGCCAAAAATCCCGGCTCGGCGCCGCCGCCTTCTGTTCCGGCATCGCAACCAGAAACCCTTGCAGCCGTTCGCAGCCGAGATCCCGCAGGATCCGCAGCTGGGTTGCATCCTCCACGCCTTCGGCCGTCACGCGGAGGTCCAGCTCCCTCGCGAGTTGCATCGTGGCGCGGACAATCGCGACGGCACGCGGATTGGATGGCAGATCCGCCACGAGACACCGGTCGATCTTCAGCCCGTCAAACGGAAGACGGCGCAGCATGTCGAGGGAAGCCCAGCCGGTGCCGAAGTCGTCGAGCACCAGCCGAATGCCCAGGCTCCTCAGCTGCTCGAACACCCCGGCGATTTCCTTTGATGCCTCGAGCCGAACCGATTCCGTGATCTCGAGCTCCAGGCGCGTCGGAGCCAGTTTGGCGGCGGCCAGCGCCGCCATCACCGCCGACAGGAAAGCGCCGGATCGAATATGCGCTGCGGAGATGTTGACCGAGACTTGCGCGGTCCATGGCCAGGAGGCCGCCTGTCGGCAGGCGTCCTGGAGCGCCCACTCACCAAGATGAGCGATGAGGCCGGTCGTCTCGGCAACCGGGATGAAGATGCTGGGAGCTATTTCGCCATGGGTCGGATGGCGCCAGCGCATCAGCGCTTCGAAGCCCCACAAATCGCCATCGGAGATCGCCACAATCGGCTGGAACACAAGAAAAAACTGCCTTGCCTGACGCGCGGTCAGGAGATCCGCTCTTCCCGGCAGCCCCTGTTTCCATCCGCGGCGAAGACGAATAATGACCTATCTCCCAAGACTGGATATTGCCAATCGGGATCCTCAATGACATCGAGGCGCATCCAATTTCCGAACGAAGCAGACTGACATCGGGACACGACGCCGAATCCGAAAATTTTAGATAAGCGGAGCATATTTGAGAAGAAGCGATTTGAGTGCCCGCCCCCAACGCCCGGCTCAGCCTGGTGCAGGCGCGGCGCAACGAGGTGGTTGCCGGCCATGAGCTGTGCAACGCGATCGGCACGCTGACGGCGCAGGACCCGCCTTCGGTCAGTCCTTGCTGGCCAGCAGCGTGGCCGCGCGAAGCGCGCTCAGCAGCTCCATCGAAGCCCGCCGCGTGACAGGCAGGCCCTGGCTCCGCTGGAAGCGGGCGATGGCGGCCCGGGTCCGGCGCCCGACCAGACCGTCGATCGGCCCCGCATCGAAATTCATCCTCGCCATCAGCTGCTGGATCTCCTTGATCTGAGCCACCGTGGCTCGCTGCGGCCTGGCCGCAGATCGTGCTGCCGGGGCGGACGCCGGGATCACCTCGGCCGGGCCAGGCGGCGGCAGGCCCGCCATCTGCGCCGCCAGATCATCGAGGATCGGGTCGGCGGCGGGCATGCCGGTCCGGTCCAGAACGAGAGGGCAGGCTTGCGGCGCCAGGCTGACAAATCCGATGCGCGGCGCGGCCGGACCGTCACCATGGGCTGCGGCCTGCAGCCTCGCCAGCGCCGCCGCGGCCTGCTCGCTTCCGGCATCGGCCGCGACCCGATACCAGCCGGCGGCGGCTTGCGGATCGGGCGCCCCAAGCTCGCCGCTCTCGTAGAGCCTGGCCATGTTGTAGGCGCCGCGCGGATTGCCGCCGAGGCTGGCCCGCCGGAACCAGATCAGCGCCTCCGCCGGGTCGCGCACCACGCCCGAGCCGTCGCGATAGGCGAGGCCCAAGGCGTTCAGCGCGCCGGCGTGCCCGGCTTTAGCGGCTTCGCGGAAGCGTGCCACCGCCCCTTCCGGATCGCGCGGCAAGCCAGCGCCTCGTTCCAGCAGCACGCCGAGATTGTATGCGGCGCTGGCCACGCCCTGATCCGCGGATAGACGATACCAGTAGGCGGCGCGCTCGAAATTCCGCGGCACGTCGATGCCGAGCGCGTAGAAGGTACCGAGATCATGTTCGGCGTTCGCTTCACCGGCGACGGCCCTGAGCGCCAGGCTGCGCAGTTCGGCAGAGGCGTTGTCGGGCAGCAGCAGCTCCGCAGCCCGATCGTCGGCCGGAACGGCGGCAGTGCCGGTTCCCGGCGGCGATGCTGCAGCCGCTGTCGGAGCGCCCTCCGGACCTGCGGGCGTGATTTGCTGAGCCGCGGCTGCGGGAGGGCTTGCGAAGCCGGATACCTGTGGCTCTTCGGCACCTGCAGCCAGAGGACCGGCTTCGGCCCGGCGGGCTCCCGGCCCTTCCGCAGCGAAGCAGCCGCTGCCGGCGGAGATAAGCAGTACCGCGACCATGAAGCGAGAGGCGGCACTGCGGGCGCCGTTCGGTGCGCGGTCGAGCCGGATGTCGCTGTCGACCGGAGATCTCACCAACTCCTCACCCGTTTTTCGAAGCCTCCCGCCGCCTCGCCGAATTGGCATGAGACCGGGCAAGCCGCCTTCTTCTGGTGTCGGATCGTGCTCGCCCGGTCCCATGTGGAGGAGTTGCGAGGCTGATCAGCGGGGACGTCTCAGCCCATCAATTCCCGAGTGAAAGCCTAGATGCGCGGCCGGTTTCGACCTAGATGTACTTTCGGCGATCACCCCGCTCTGAGCCGATCCTCAAAAGGGAGCCCATCCGCGGGTCAAAGGCGCTACTTCTTTCCCCCCGCTACTCCATGATTGCTTCGCACCGGGCCGAACCGGCGAATCAATGGCCGGCGAGGGTCAGCCGCGTTCTTCACGACGCTCGTTCTTGGTGATTAGAGCCCCTACGTCGAAAGAGGTAATTGGACCGTCGTATTGGAATGTTATTATTTGGATGCTTCGGCCGAGGAAATGAATGTGTTCGGGCCGTCACCCGACACACGGCTTCGCGGATAGAATATTCTTGCCCGTGCTGACGGATCGGGAAAGGACGCTGGGAGCTGGAAAGGCCGCCTTTGCAGGCGGCCTTTTCCACCTCAGGAACTCGACTGAACAGACGCCGTCATCGGCGGATGCTTCGATGCATTTGCTTCGATCCGGAGCCTCCGGCCGAGCGATACGGGAACATCGGCTGCCGCCATCTCTCGACAGGACATTTCTTCCTCTTTGATGATCTTCGAGCCTATGAGACAATTAACTGATTTTTCTGAAGGATAGATCGAAAGAAACAATCTCGATCCGACATGGGCTCCACCTGAGTCCTCATGGTTTTCAGAGGAGCCACTGAGATCCTTCGCTTGGTCCGGAGGTATCCTTGGGTTGCGCCACCATCCGCATCAGATGGGCCGAACGGGCAGCTTTCGGTGGTCTGGCCCTGGTGGCTTCTGTCTTCGCGGCCTGGCTTCCCGACGCCCGGGCCGAGACCATCGAAGCTCGCCTCGAGCCCAACCAGACCATCCGGCAGCTGTCGGAGCGGTATCTGGGGGATCCCGATCTCTGGCCCGAGATCCTCGAGGCCAGTGATGTGGCCTCGGTCGCGCATCTGTCCCCGGGCCAGCCGCTGAGAATCCCGGTCGATCTCATCGCTGCCGCCGAACGCGCCCTCGCCCGCTGCGCCGACCAGATCAGGCTGGCCAATCTGGCGGGGGCCCAGCTTTTCGCGCCGGACGAGATCGGCCGCGCCATCGGCCTCTACGACCGGGCGCTCGGCCGTCGCGTCGAGCGCGCCTGGGTCGACGCCAAAGATCTTGCGCTCGAATCCCGTTCAGAGGCGGCAAGAGCCCTCGCCATCTCGGAACAACGGCGCGACGAGGCGGCCGAGGCGCTGCTGAGCGACAAGAACGGATGGGTCGAAGCCCGGAGACCGAAGGATCTGTCCTGGAACGACGTCAAGCTCCGCGCCATCCTGGTGGAGCAGGAAAAGGTCCGCACCCTGTCGGGATCGACCGCCCAGCTCACCTTCCGCGACGCCAGCAGGCTCAGGCTCAACGCCAACTCGAACGCGATCATCCAGCAGATGCGCTACGACCCGCTGACCCGCCAGGAGGAGGCGAAGGTCAGCTTGGTCGAAGGCGACTTCTACGCCCTGCTCGCCAGCGAGAGCGGGCGCACAAGCTTTGCCGTCGACATCCCCGAGGCGAAGGCCCGCATCGAGTCCGGCGATTTCTGGGTCAGCAGCAGCGATGCCGGTGCCAAGTTCACCAACTACGACGATCGCCCCGTTGCCGTCGTGGCCAGAGATGAAACCGTCGTGCTCGGTCGGAACGAGGGGCTCGTCCTATCCACGAACGGCAAGGCCGCCGAAAAACGCGACGTGCTCGACGCGCCTCGCCTCTCCACGCCCGCCGATGACGACGTCGCCTACGAGGTATCCGTCGATCTCGCCTGGACCAGCCTGGACGGCGCCGGAGGCTACTGGCTCGAGATCGGGGCCGACCAGTCGTTCGACACGATGCTCGTCTCGGAGTTCGGGCTTCGGAAACCTGCGTTCCGCACCGGGCATCTGCCCCCCGGCGATTATTATTGGCGGGTCTCCGCCCTCGACGCCTTCGGCCTGCCCGGCGAGCGGAGCACCCCCTGGCGCTTCACGGTGGTGATCGACACGCTCGCACCGTATCTCAGGATCGACGCGCCGGGCGAGGGCGGGATAGAGCGCGACTCCGCGATCGAGATCCGGGGCGAGACGGAACCGGACGCCGCCGTTTCCGTGAACGGCCGTCGGGTCGAGGTGACGGCCGCCGGGCGGTTTGCCGGGCCGATGACGGCCGGTGAGGGCGACAACCTGGTCGAAGTCGTGGCCACCGACCCTGCGGGAAATCTCACCCGGCTGCAGCACCGCTTCAGCTTCATGCCGGACCGGTCCGAGGCGGTCGTCCTGGACGGGTCGGTGCCCCGGGATCCGGCGGGCAGGGTGCTGGCCGCCGGCGACACCGTTTCCCTTGCAGGCCGCACCAAGCCGGCCTCCCGCATCGATGTCGTCGGCGCCGACGGCGCCCTCCGCGGATCGACGGCCAGCGACCCCGAGGGCCGCTTCGCCCTCAACATCGGGCTCGGCGCCGACGAGGAGGCGCTCTCGATCGTCGTGACCGCGCCCTCGGGCTTCCGCAGCGCGCACGGGATCGACATCGCGGTCGACCGCCAACGGCCGACCATCACTCTTTCGGAGGAGTTGCCCCGCCTGACCGCGTCTGAAACGCTGTTCGTCAAAGGCTTGGTGGCCAAGGCCGACGCGACGCTGCGCATCAATGGCAGCGAGGCCGGGCTGAAGGACGGCGCTTTCGATGAGATCGTCAGCCTGCACGTCGGCGACAACCCGGTCGAGCTCGTCGCCGTCGACGCACTCGGCAACAGCGACGTGGCCCGGTTCACGGTCACGCTCGACCAGGATCCGCCCCGCCTCGTGGCGGCGAAGCTCACGCCCGAAGCGGGCGATGCCGGTTCCCACGCGGCGATCGAGATCCGCGCCTCCGACGCTTCGGGGCTGGCGGCGACCGCGCTCGCGACCGTGGGGTACGGGTCGGGGACCGCGGATGCCGTGCTGCGGTTCAATCGGGCCGCGCAGGCCTATCAGGGATCGCTTCCTGTCCCCCGCGGCGAGCTGAGATCGGCGGCGGTTCGGACGGTGGAGCTGACGGATGCGGCCGGCAATCGGCAGTCGTACCGCATCGACTGAACGGGAGATCGCTTCGGATAGGCACGATGGGACCATGAGCATGAGGGCAGGTCGGACGGGAGCATCATCATTCGTCGTCGTCATGGCCATTCTGGCAGGCGGATCCGTATCGCCGGCGCAGGCCGACGAGAGGCCGGCCCTCATCACCTATGGCCCGAAGGCGCTCTCGCGGGAAGGCGACTTCTATCGCGAGCAGACGATCTACATCAGCGTGCCCGAGGGCTCGACCGAACGGCTGTGGATCAATGTGTTCGACCCCGGAATCAGCGCGGAATACGACCAGTCGATGGGCCCGCCCGGGGCCAGCCGGACCCGCTACGCGGTGTTTGGCGGCCCCGGCGCCTTCTCGCTCCCCCCGCTCGTCCCCGCTGTTCCACCGCCGGAGCAGGCATCCGCGGGCACGCTGATCGCGGAGAAGGTGTTCGGCGACGAGCCGGATGCGGTGGGCCAGTGGAAGACGGTGGCCGTCGTCGATCCGCGCCGGGGCGACGCCGTCGACGGGCGCCGGATCCTTCGCCTGCTGGTGCAGGGCCTGGAGGGCGCGGCCGGCAACGTCTTCGACGTCGCGGTGAGCGCCCGCGAGACGCGGCAGATGCAGCCCGAGGGGCTGGAGATCTTCGCCTATCGGCCTGTGGTCCGCGTCCCCGATCAGAGAACCTTCGCCGAGCTGCGGTTCCGCCCGCCGGCGGGGGCCGACCGGCTGGTCGTCTACAACTTCGATCTGGCCTTCGGCACCCTCGATCTGACGACTGCGTTCACCTCCGTCCCGCTCAAGGCATCGGGGCAGGACAAATGGCAGGCGACCGAGCTTCCCCTCGCCTCCGGGGCCGGCGGAGCGGACGCCGCCCTCGAATTCGGCCGCGGCGTGGAGATGCCGAACGACGCCACCTTCATGATCGCGGATGGCGCCGGCAATCCGGTGCGCTTCGAGCTCCCGGTGACGCTCTGGCCGGCCCTGGTCCGGCCGAAACCGGCGATCGACCGTTCGGATTTGGCGGCCTGCGGGTCGGTGTCCTTCGACGCGGGCCGGTCCGTGGACCCGAAGGGCGGGCATCTCACCTATCGTTGGGATTTCGGCGACGGTTCCGCCGCCGAAGGCCCCCTCGTCCGCCACGACTACGGATCGCCGGGCCGGTACATGGCCCGGCTGGAGGTCCTCGGCTCCTCCGCCAGGATCGGCGACGGCGCCGCAGCCGATGTCCAGGTCGATGTGCCGGTGCCTCCGGAGGCCAGCATCGAGGCTCCCCGCTCCGCCTCGGTCGGCGCCGATGTCGCCTTCGACGGCAGCACATCGGTCGCGGGCCGATTGCCGATCAAGCGCCTGACCTGGCGCTTCAATGACGGCGCCACGCTCCAGGGCGCCAAGGTGGGCCGGCGGTTCGACAAGCCCGGCCGCTACCTGGCCAGCCTGACGGTCGATGACGGCTCCGACCAGCCTTGCGGTGCCGACACGGCGGAGGTCTCCATCGTCGTCAACACGCCGCCGGTCGCCGTTCCCGGTCCCGCACGCCGCGTCTCGGTGGACGAGACCATCGCCTTCGATGCCCGCCAATCCTTCGATGCCGATGGCCGGATCACGGCCTATGCCTGGGAGTTCGGCGACGGCACGCGGAGCACCGCTGCGCAGCCGGCCCATGCCTATGACCGGCCCGGCACCTACATCGTCCGGCTGACCGTGACAGACGATGCCGGGCTGCCCGATTCAACGGCCGCGGCCACGACCACCATCGTCGTCAACGCCCCGCCCGTGTCGATCGCCGGCCACGACCAATCGGCCGCCGTCGGCGAACCGCTGGTGTTCGACGGCTCCGCCTCCAGCGACCCGGACGGGCGCCTCCTGATCTGGGACTGGAATTTCGGCAATGGCGACACCGGGACGGGGCAGAAGACCACCTATGCCTTCAGCCGGCCGGGCGTCTATCGGGTACAGCTCACCGTCCGGGACGATTCCGGAACCAGTTCGGCGACCGGCGAGAGCACGCTCAGCGTGCGCGTGAACGATCCCCCGGTCGCAATCGCCGGACCCGATCAGCTGGTCACCGCCAGCGCCGTCGCCTTCGACGGCACCGGCTCCTCCGATTCCGACGACGCGATTGCGGACTATGCCTGGGATTTCGGCGACGGCCGCACCGGCAGCGGCCCCAGGCCGACCCATGTCTACGAGGCCCCCGGCCGCTACCCGGTCCGCCTGACGGTGACGGACCGGTCGGGGACCAAATGGAACTCGGCAAGCGACGGCATGACCGTGGTGATCAATGCCCGCCCGGTGGCCGATCCCGGGCCGGACAGGATCGTCGCGCCCGGAGAGAAGGTGGTGTTCGACGGCAGCCGCTCGCTCGACCAGGACGGCGATATCGCCGACCATCGCTGGGATTTCCGTGACGGCAGCAGCGCCCGAGGCCGTATCGCATCGCACAGTTTCGCCCGGCCGGGGATCTATGATGTCAGGCTGGCGGTGACCGACGACAGCGGCGATGCCGATGCCGTCGACTACAAGGAGGCCCGGATCACCGTCAACGCCGCGCCGGTCGCCGATCCGGGCGGCGACCTGATCACCGCGCCGGGCGACCCGGTCCGGCTCAGCGCCGCCACCTCCTATGATCCGGACGGCCGGATCGTCAGCTATCGCTGGGATTTCAGCGACGGCGGTGCCCCGGTCTCCACCGCGCAGGTCGAGCGGCGGTTCACCGCGCCGGGCCTCTACACCGCCCGCCTCACCGTGGCCGACGACAGCGGCGCCTCCAACGGCTTCGATTCCCGCGAGATCGGCATCGCGGTCAACCACGCCCCGGTCGCGGATGCCGGCCGCGACGCCGTGACCGAAAGCCTGATCGTCTCCTTCGACGGCACCGCCTCGATCGACCCGGATGGCGATCCCCTCACCTATCGCTGGGATTTCGGCGACGGGGCCTCGGCCACCGGCGCCAGGATCCAGCACACCTATGCGGCGGCCGGCACCTATCCGATCATCCTCGTCGTCGACGACGGCAAGAGCCTGCACAACTCCGTCGACCAGGCCGCCAGATCCCTCGTCATCCATCAGCCGCCGGTGGCGGATGCGGGCGGCAATCGCCAGGTCTGCACCGGCGACGTGATCACCTTCGACGGATCGAAATCCCTCGATCCCCAGGGCGGCGCCCTGCGTTACGCCTGGGATTTCGGCGACGGGACCAGCTCCGACATCGTCAACCCGACCAAGACCTACCGCAGCGGCGGCGTCTATCCGGTCACCCTGTCGGTGCGGGACAGCGCGAACCTCGCGAACAGCGTCGATGCCGACAGGGTGTCGGTCAAGGTCGACCAGGGACCGTCGGCCGATGCCGGCCCGGACATCAAGGCCTGTGCCATGTCGTCGATCGATTTCGACGCCTCGCGCTCCTTCGATCCGAACGGGACGATCAAGCGCTACGACTGGGATTTCGGTGACGGCAGGTTCGCGATCGGCGAGAAGCCCAGCCATGTCTACGAGCATCCCGGCGAATACCGGGTCTTCCTGAAGATCGAAGGGCAGCGCGTCGGCCAATGCGACCCGCACTCGACCGATGAGATGGCGGTCAGGATCCTGCAGGGACCCGTCGTCACGATCGGCGCCCGTCCGGCTGCGCCGCTCGGCGAGGTCGCCTTCGACGGCTCCGGCTCGCACATGCCGGGCGGCCGGATCACCGGCTGGCATTGGGATTTCGGGGATGGCGCCACTGCCGAAGGCGCGACCGTCAGCCACGTCTTCACCGAACCCGGCCCGAAGAAGGTCACCCTCACCGTGACCAGCGATTCCGCCTCGCCCACCTGCCAGCGCGTGGCCGCCACCCATGTCGTGGCCGTCAACGCCCCGCCGGTCGCCGTGATCGCGGCGCCGGAAAGCGCCTCCCAGGGCGAGGACCTGCTGCTGGATGCGGGCCCATCGCACGATCCGGACGGGGCGATCTCGGCCTATGACTGGGATTTCGGGGACGGCGGCACGGCGAAGGGCATCCGGGTCAACCACCGCTTCGCGGCCGCCGGGACCTACAAGGTTCGTCTGACGGTGACCGACGAAGCCGGCGTTGAAAACTCCTCCACGACGGTGGAGACGATGCTGGCCGTGCGTCCGCCGCCCGCGCCCGGGATCGTGCTGCCGGCCGCGGCCTGCACCGGCGAGGATGTCCGCCTCGTCGTCAAGGGGGCGGCGGCGGTGAAGCCGATGGGGGACGGCTGGCAGAACGCCGGCACGACGGACGGGGCTCACAGCTTCGTCCGGCGCTTCGAGACCCCGGGCCGCTACGACGTGACGGTCATCCCGGATGACGGCCGGGACCTGGCCAGCAGTCGCCGGCCGCAGACCCGCATCCTCCACGTCAACCGGCCCCCGGTGGCGATGCCCGGTCCGCAGCGTGCCGTCTGCCCGATGGCCGAGGTCGCCTTCGACGGCACCTCGTCCTACGATTCCGATGGCCGCATCGTCCGCTATGAATGGGATTTCGGCGACGGCAGCGGCGCCCGGGGCCCGACCGCCACCCATGTCTTCGAGACGCCGGGAACCTACAACGTGGCCCTGACCGTCACGGATGACACGGAGTCGAGCTGCGCGGCCACCCGCCGGTCGGTGCCGATCGTGGTCAATGCACCGCCGGTCGCCGATGCCGGCCCCCCCTTCGAGGCCTTCATCGGCGGCGCGGCGGATGCGGTGCTGCTCGACGGCACGGGGTCCCGGGACCCCGACGGCGGCGCTCTCACGCATGTCTGGCGGATCGGCGACGGCACCACCGAGTCGGGCGAACGCGTCCGCCACCTGTTCCGGCAGGCCGGCGACATCCCGGTGGAGCTCACGGTCACCGACAGCTCCGGCCTGCCCTGCGGCGTGGCCACCGACGACACGATCGTCACGGTCCGCCGGCGCGCTCCGATGCTGGTGACCAAGGTGCCGTCGTCGGAAGCTCGGGAGTGACGGCGGGGCCGATGTCATGTCGTTGAGCCTTCGCCGCAAGCTGCTGCTGTTCTCGGTGCTGATCGCGGCGCTGCCGCTGCTGTTCGCCGGGCAGTCGCTGATCCGGATCGCCCGCGACGAGATGAAGAGCGCCGCCAATGAGCGGCTGGTCACCACCGTCGGCGAGGTGACGGGCCAGATCGATGATATCTACGAGCGCGCCTGGCTGGCCCCCCTCCTCCTGATCCGCAGCGCCATCGACAGCGACAAGATCAATATAGGGGAGAAGGTCGCGATCCTGACCCATGGCATCGCCCAGCTGCCGGACATCGTCGCCCTGCAGATCACCCTCGATGGCGGCCGGCTGCCGCTGGTAATCTCGCAGGACCGCTTCAGCACGAGGCTCACCGAGGCGGGCATCCAGCCCCTGAACGTGCTGCGGGCGCCGCCGGAGGCGATGCTGGCCTCGGCGGCTGCCGACGAGGAGGCGGCCGCGCGGATCACCGCCGTCATCTACGAGCCGAAGACCGAGACCTGGCTCGCCACTGTCGCTCTGCCGCTCGAAAGCCGGTTCAGCGGAGCGCGCGCCGTGCTCTCGGCCAGGATCGATCTCGGCCGGATCCGAAGCTTCATCATGAGCCAGCCCTTCCGCCAGGTCGGCATGATCACCACGATCGACGCCGAGGGGCGGAAGCTCTTCGACACCGAGCTGGACGAATCGGGCCGGGTCAAGCAGCTGGGCCGGCGCGACATCGTCGGCGAGGCGCTGGCCGCCCGCGAGGGCAACCGCGCCCGCACGATCAGCGTCGACACCTATCTGCGGCCGGACGGGACCCCGATGCTCGGCACCTTCGCCTTCACCCGCAGCTTCGACTGGGCCGTGATCGTCGAACAGAAGGAGGCGGACGCCTACTACGCCGCCGACGTCATGATCGACAGCCTGTTCTTCTGGGTGGTCGGCGGGCTCGTCGTCGCGGTTCTGGGAGCGGCGGTGTTCTCCCATCGCATCAGCCGGCCAATCCTCGCGATCGGGGAGGCCGCGAATGAGGTGGCGAAGGGGAACTACCACGTCCAGGTCAGGACCGTGCGCTCCCGGGACGAGATCGGCGAGTTGGCGAAGCGCATCAACCACATGATCGTGCAGATCAACGAACGCTTCGAGCTCATCAAATTCGTGTCCCACGGCACGATGGACGCCATCCAGCATTCGGACGAGACCGGCGTCCATCTGGGCGGAAGCCGCTGCGAGGTCGCGATCCTTTTCGCCGATATCCGCGGCTATACGGCCTTCGCCGAAAGCCGCGACCCGGAGACGGTGATCGAGACGCTGAACTTCTATCTCGCGGCGCTGGCCGATCTGGTCACCGCCCATAACGGCGACATCGACAAATTCGTCGGGGACCAGATCATGGCCGTGTTCCAGGGGCCCGTCATGGCGGCCGACGCGCTTCGCTGCGCGGTGGCGATGCAGGCGCACATGGCCGATCTGTCGACCGCCAACCCCGACCGGAACCTCTCCATCGGCATCGGCATCGATATGGGCGAGGTGGTGATGGGGGCGATCGGCGCCAGGGACCGCATGGACTTCACCGTGCTCGGCGACCGCGTCAATGTCGCCGCCCGCCTGTGCTCGGCGGCGAAGCCCCGGCAGACTCTCGCCACCGCCGCCGCGGTCGAGGCCGCGACGACGTCGCAGCCCGACCTGCCGCTGCTGTCCCGCGCCCTCGATCCGATCGCTCTCAAGGGCAAGAGCGCGCCGCTCAGGGTCTATGACATCCACCCGGCGAGCCGGGTGGCCGCCTGGGGCGAGGACGACGCTAGGACCGCGGCTCCGCCGGCAGGCTGAACTGGAACAGGGGTGTCGCGGTCATGCGGTCGGCCGGGCTGCCGAGCGGATGGTTGATCGTCAGGCGCAGCGACCGCGCCTGCCAGTTGACCCCACCGAGGAAGACCAGCCGGCCGAAGACATGCGACCGCGGCGCGATCTGCATCTCCGGATTGTCCGGCGGGGGAAGGAAGGGATAGTTCCGGCCGCGGTCGTCGGTCAGCAGCAGGCTGCCGGATGGGTTGAGCCGCCGCCGGTCGATGCCCGGATTGAAGATCTCGACATCGACGACGATGCTGGAGGGCAGGAAGCTCACGGTGTCGACCGAGATGGTCATGCCGTTCGGATGCGTCTTGCTTTGTCGCACGCGGACACTGGCCGGAGCGGAGTGCTCCCCCGGCGCGGGCTGTGCCGGCTGCCCGATTCCCGGTCCCGGTGCCGGCAGCCCCGGCTTGACCAGCGGGTAGGCCGGGACCGGCTTCCCTGGTGGCCGGGCCGGGCTCGGCAGCGGGGGCGGCGGGTCGATCTGGAGCTGGGCCTGCGCGCCGTCGACGAGACTTGCGGCCGCGATCACGATGATCGCCGCCCGAAGGCAGCGGCCGCCGACGCGTATCGGCGTTTCGGCAACCCGGCGCAATCCGTGACGGCATGCGGACTCGGCCATGATCATCAACTCTCCGCCGCACGGCCCGGGTCCGGCAATTCGGCAATTGGGTGGGTCCCGGCCATGCATGCCTCCCCGCCCATGCGGTCGGCGATGCCCGTCCGATCCGGGACATCGGCGGAGATGCTGCGCGGCCCGGCTGTGCCAGGTCCGGCTCCGCTAGGCGAAGCCCCTTGGGACGACCGGACGGCGATTGTGGGCCAGCGCAAAGAAGTAGGCCTGGATGAAGACGCGAACCGCGCTGGACAGGCTGCCGTCACCCCGTTGCGAGGCGCGTATCCGGCTCACGAGGGCGTTCATGGGAACGCCCTCTCGCGTCACGATTTCCTCGAGCCCGCTCCAGAATTGCCGCTCCAGCCGGATGCTGGTGCGGTTTCCACCAATCGTGACATTCCGGGTATGCGGCTCAAGTGGGTTCATCACCCGAAAATGAGTGGATCGGCCCATTATTTTCACCAATTTTAAAGACCATCCCAGTATTTCTTCAACAGGAAATATGCAAAAGCTCGAAATTCAGCTTTCCGATTATTCAATTTGATTGATGAGCTACCCCTTCCGTGGCCAGGCGATACGACGCAAGGCGACCATCCGTCGTAACGTGTGGCCGTCCTCGGCGGGCCTCGCGTTGCGTCAGCCCTCGTCGTGACGGATCAACCGCCGGATCGGCGAGGGCATGCCTGCAAGGTCAGCAGCACGCCGAGCGTGAGCCCGAGCACGACCTTCAGGCCGCGGGTGATCGCCGCGAAGATCGATCTCGTCCTCCCCCGATCCTGAAGGTGATGCTGTGGCTGCCGGGCGCGAGCGGAACGCCGGCCCCGGCAGGGTCGCCGGCCGCGGGCCCGCCGTCGACCGCGACGTCGCGGTATTCGGGCGGCAGGCGCAGCGCCCCCGTCGCCCCGTCCGGCACCGTGACCGAATAGGTCACCCGGTCGCCGTCGGCCGACCACCCGGCCGAGACGCGCCCCGCCGCGGTGTCGTGATGGGCGGCGACCGGCGACAGCGCCGGGATGATGGTCGGCTCGAACACGATGTGCCGGAAGCCGGGCCGCCCCGGATCGGGGCGGAAGCCGGCCACGCCCTCGAACAGCCACTGGCAGATCGCGCCATAGGCGTAGTGGTTGTAGGAGTTCATCGCCGGCTCGAAGATCGTGCCGTCGGGCCTGATGGCGTCCCAGCGCTCCCAGATGCTGGTGGCGCCCATCTTCACCTGGTACAGCCAGCCTGGCACGTCCTCCTGCAGCAGCACCCGGCCCGCGAGCTCGCGCTCGCCGATCGCGACCAGGGCCGGCAGCAGCGCCGGGGTGCCGATGAAGCCTGTGCCGACGCGGCCGCCCGTGCGCTCGACCGCGGCCTTGAAGTATCGCTTCGCGGCCTCGCTGTGCTCCTCCGGGATCAGCCCGTGCAGAAACGCCAGCGCGTAGGAGGTCTGGTCGTCATAGAGCAGGCGGCCGGAGGGGGTGATGAACTCCCGCGCGAAAGCCCGCCGCACCTCCTCCGCCATGCCGGCCAGGCGCTCGGCGGTCTCGGCCTCCCCGACCAGCCGGGCGATCCGGGCCGTCAGGGTCGCGGCGATGAACAGGTAGATCGTCGCCGCGGCGTCGTCGCCGATGGTGGGCCAGGGCTTCTCGGTCGGCCCGCTGGGCTGCAGCCAGTCGCCGAAGGTGAAGCCGCGCCGGTCGCGGCCCGGCGGCGGCCGGACGATCGGCCCGTCGCTGATCGACCAGACGAAGTCCACCCAGCGGACCATCGCCGGCAGCGTCTCCTCCAGGATCGCACGGTCGCCGTAATGCAGCCACAGCGTCCAGGGGATGATCGCGATGGCGTCGCCCCAGCCGGTCGACCCGGCGAAGTTGACGAAGTTCTCCGGCTTCATCCGGGTCGGGTCGGGCGAGACATGCGGGATGGCGCCGTCCGGCCGCTGGTCCGCCATCACGTCGCGGACGTATTTGCCGAGAAAGCCCCGGCAGTCGTGCAGATAGCAGGCGGCGCCGGCGAAGACCTGGGCGTCGCCGGTCCAGCCCAGGCGCTCGTCGCGCTGCGGGCAGTCGGTCGGCACCTCGATGAAGTTGGCGCGCTGCGACCAGATCGTGTTCTCGACCAGGCGGTTGACCAGCGGGTGCCCGGACACGAAGGCGGCCACGGGCTCGCCCACCGAGGTGATCGGGACCGAGACGATCGAGGCGACCTCGGCCCGCCCCTCGACCGCGACCCGGACGTAGCGGAAGCCCTGGAAGGTGAAGACCGGGCGATAGGACTCCTCGCCCTGCCCCTTCAGCACGTATTCCAGCCGCGCCTCGGCCGTGCGGAAGTTGGCGTTGTCGAACCGGCCCTCGCGGTCCAGCACCTCGGCATGCTCGACGACGACGCGCGCCCCGGCTTCGCCCCGGACGGTGAAGGCGACGTAGCCGGCGCTGTTCTGGCCGAAATCATGGATCGTCCGGCCCTCCCCGTCGGGCCAGGACTTCACCACCGGCAGCGGCGGCCGCTCGCGGACCGGCCGGGTCTCGTGCGGGATCAGCACCGAGGCGTCGAAGGGCAGCACCGCGCCGCCGGCCGTCGCCTGCGGCTCGACCCGGGCGTCGTAGATCTCGCCGAAATAGATCCCCGATTGGCGCACCGGCAGCTCGCCGCTGGCCCAGCTTCCATCGGTGGCGAGCAGGACCGCGCCGGAGCTGCCGCGCAGCTCGGCGATGGCGGCGATGTGCTCGCCCCAGACGTTGAACTTCTTCAGCCCGCGCCACATCATCTGCGAGCGCAGCCAGCCGTCGGCGAGCCAGATCTCGATCCGGTTCTCCCCCGCCCGCAGCAGGTCGCCGACCCGGTAGCTCTGGTAGGACAGCCGCTTGTCGTAGCAGGTCCAGCCGGGGGTCAGCAGGTCGTCGCCGACGCGCCGGCCGTTGATGAAGCAGCGATAGAGCCCGAGCGCGCTGATCCGCAGCACCTCGTCGCCCGCCACCCGGTCGAGCGCGAAGTCCTTGCGCAGGAAGGAGGACGGCGTGCCGACGCCCCGGTCGGCCAGCGGCCGCACCATCTCGGCCGACCAGCCCGGCGCGTCCCCTGCACCGCTGCGGACGCGCGCCGTGGCGATCTCCTGCATTCCCCGCTTCTCCCGGACATCAGTGTGTAGAATGTTCTACGTGTATCGTTCTACAGACCTCGCCGTTTGACAACCGGAAATCGGCGCGATCAGGTGGCGCGAGCGCGGCGCAGGAAGGCGGAATGGATTCATCGGGCAACGGCAGGCGGACGCAGCGCGTGACGATCCGGGACGTGGCCCGGGACGCCGGCGTGTCGGTCGCCGCGGTCTCGAAGGTGCTGCGCGACGCCTACGGCGTCAGCGAGGCTCTGCGCGACAAGGTCCGTGCGTCGATGGCGCGGCTCGGCTACCGCCCGCTCGCCGCCGCGCGCGGCATGCGCGGCCAGACCTACACGCTCGGCATCACCCTGTCGGACATCCGCAACCCGTTCTTCGCCGACATCATGACCGGCATCAACGCCGCGCTCGAACGCACGCAGTACCAGCCGCTGCTCGGCATCAACCAAGGGTCGAAGGCGATCGAGGGAGACCTGATCGAATCGATGCTGGACCGGCAGATGGACGGGCTGATCCTGATCGCCCCGCATATCCCGGTGGACGCGCTGGCTGCCCTGGCGCGGCGAATCCCGATCGTCGCCATCGGCCACCACCAGCCGGACGCGACGGCGTTCGACACCGTCAACAACGACGACGAGCTGGGCGCCCGGCTGGTGGTGCAGCATCTGGCCGATGGCGGCTACAAGACCATCGGCATGTTCAGCCTGGCCCTCGACCGCGGCTCGCCGGAGACGGCGGTGACCTGGAAGCGGGAACAGGGCTACCGGGCGGCGATGGAGGAGCTGGGCCGTCCCCCCAGCGTCGTCCGCGCCGCCTTGACGCTGCGGGAGATCCAGACCGCTGCGCGGCACCTGCTGCAGGGCCCGGACCGGCCCGAGGCGCTGTTCTGCTGGACCGACTTCGTGGCGCTGGAGGTGATCAGCGTCGCCATCGGGCTGGGCCTGTCGATTCCCGGCGACCTCGCCGTCGTCGGCTACGACAACACCATGTTCTGCGAGCTGGCGCAGAACGACATGACCAGCGTCGACCAGTCCGGCGAGACCCTCGGGCTGCAATGCGCCCGGCTGCTGGTCGAGCGGATCAGGGGCCGGACCGACCCCCAGCACCTGCTGATCCAGCCGCGCGTGGTCGCCCGGGCCAGTTCACGCCGGCGCTGATCGCCGCCGGGCCGCCCCAGCGGCACCGGCCGTGCCGCGGCTTTCGGTGCGCGTTCCCATCATTCTGAGGGCCTGGCCGGTCCCTTCGTCCAGACATCTTCCTCGGTGATGCGGTTGAGCAGCGGCTGCCCTGCCCGGTAGCGGCGAAGATTCTCGGTGATGACATCCAGCGACCGTTCGGCCCTGTCGGGCAGCGCGGCCGTGAAATGGGGCGTGATCAGCAGGTTGGGCGCATCCCAGACGGGATCGTCGGCCGCCGGCGGCTCGGGGTCGGTGACGTCCAGCCCGGCGCCGGCGAGCCGGCCTTCCTTCAGGGCGGCGATCAGGGCCGCCTGGTCGATCACCGCGCCTCGCGAAAGATTGACGATGATGGCGCTCGGCTTCATGCGCCGGATGGCCCGGTCGCCGATCAGGTGGTGGGTCGCATCCGAGAGATTGACGACGAGAGCGAGGATATCGGCCTCGTCGAGGATCGGATCGATGATCTCGCCCCGGTCCGCCGAGAACATCCGGTCGACGCCGGGCGGGTTCGGCAGGTCGCGGCGACGATAGCCGAGCACCCGCATGTCGAAGGCCTTCGCCCGCGTGGCGAGTTCCCGCCCCGTGTGACCCATGCCGATGATGCCGATGGTCCGGCCGTACAGGGCGCGCAGACGGTTCATCTCGGGTGCGCGACGCCATTCGTGCCGCTTCTGGGCGTCGTGGAAATCCGGATAGCCGTGGCCGAGCATCAGGGCGAACATCAGCACGTGCTCGGCCAGCGCCGGGCCGGAGCGCCCCGCCGAGCCGGTGACGATCAGACCGCGCTCGAAGACCTCGGGACGGGCGGATCTGGTGAGCCCGGCATGGTCGCAATGGACCCATCTGAGCCTGGGTGCCGCGAGACACCGTTGGTCGAGATCACCGGCGAGGATGGCGATCTCGGCCTCCTTCAGCGCGGCCCCGAGGGCCCCCGCATCCCGCGACGAGACGGCGATCAGGCGGTCCGGCCCGACCGCTTCCGCCAGACGATCCCAGTTCGCGCCCTTGAAGGGCGTTTCGGTGTCGATCATCACCACCCGTTCGGCCAT
This sequence comes from Inquilinus sp. NPDC058860, assembly GCF_042743185.1. Taxonomy (NCBI): domain Bacteria; kingdom Pseudomonadati; phylum Pseudomonadota; class Alphaproteobacteria; order Rhodospirillales; family Rhodospirillaceae; genus Inquilinus; species Inquilinus sp. NPDC058860. Next base: position 21,023 of record NZ_JBHYMS010000046.1, read on the forward strand.
GCATGTCCCCCGTTGCTGTCGGACGGACCTGCAGCCCGCATCCGGCCTCATCTTGAATCATAAATAGCACATACCGAAATTAATATTATGTATGATACATAGATCTGTTTCCCGAATAACCTTCTCCGTCCCTGTCGTTCAGGGTCGACGTCTGGTAGGAATGGGTCGAGTTGATCGGTGAGGTGGCCGTGGACGGGATCAATCCCAACGCCCAGACGGAGGAGCCCGGCACTCGGGTCAAACGGCCTCGCGGCCGGCCGCGCAAGGGAGCGCCGGCCGCGCCGAAGCCGCCGAAGCGCGAGCCCGGATACGGACGGCTGCAGCAGCTCCTGCGCGACGACATCCTCGAAGGCCGCATTCCGGCCGGTTCGCGCATCAAGGTGAGCGAGATCGCCGCGCGCTACGCCACCAGCACCAATCCGGCGCGCGAGGCGCTTCAAGGCCTCGAGGGCGAAGGCCTCGTCATCATCAGCCCCAACCGGGGCGCACGCGTCCGCGTCATCGACGAGGACTTCATCCGCAACATCTTCGACATCCGCGGGCTGATCGAGCCCTATCTCGTGCGCGGCTTCGCCGAGTTCGCCGGCGCCGGGGACATCGCCACCATCGAGACGTTGCAGCGGGCCTGCCAGGATGCCGTCGATGCGGCCGACTATCCCGCCTTCCACCGCGCCAACGTCGCCTTCCACGACTACATCATCGAGCATCACCACAATGTCGAAGCCGTGACGTTGATGAAGCGGCACAGCGCCTGGATCCGAGCCATGTCGCGCCAGAATCCGCTGACGCTCGCCAACATGCGGCGCTCCACCGCGGAGCATTGGGACCTGGTCGAAGCGGTCCGACGCGGCGATCCGGACGCCGCGGCGGCCGCGATCGAACGGCACGTCGCCAATTCCCGTGCGGTGTTTCTCGGGCGGATGCGGCGCGATCGTGCCCAGCGGTAGGGGAATCTGCGGCTGGCGAAACCCTCCGTTCGCACACTAATTAATTTATATAGCACATAATCTCTAATTTTCTCTTCACATTCCGCCATCGCCTGTTCTAGTGTTCCCGCCATCACGACGGCCATACGCGTCCGAAGGCATCGGGCGCCGAAGTGCGCCGCGCCGGAGGGAGGACATTGCGCATGGCCCTCGAGCACACCAGCGGCAGGAACGGATCGCTCTTCGCCGGGGCCTTGCCCAGGCCGCGGAAGCGCAGGCGGGCGGCGCGGCAGCAATACGAGGCCTATCTCTTCCTGCTGCCGTGGTTCGCCGGCCTCTTCATCCTGACCGCCGGCCCGCTCGCGGCCTCGCTGTACCTGTCCTTCACCGATTTCGATCTGCTGGGCAGCCCGACCTGGATCGGCCTCGCCAACTACATCGATCTCTTCACCTATGACCCGCGCTATCTCGGCGCGTTCGGGGTGACGGTCCTCTATGTCGCCCTGGGCGTGCCGTCACAGCTCGCCGTCGCGCTGCTGGTCGCGATCCTGCTGAACCAGAAGGTCCGGGCGCTCGGCCTCTTCCGCGGAATCTACTACCTGCCGTCGCTGCTCGGCGGCAGCGTCGCCGTCGCGGTGATGTGGCGCCAGATCTTCGGCGACGGCGGCGTCGTCAACCAGTTCCTCGGCCTGTTCGGCATCGACGCGCCGAACTGGATCTCGAATCCGCGATACGCGCTCTACACGCTGATCCTGCTGCATGCCTGGCAGTTCGGGTCGGCGATGGTCATCTTCCTCGCCGGGCTGAAGCAGGTGCCGCAGGAGCTCTACGACGCCGCGGAGATCGACGGCGCCGGCCGCTGGAGACAGTTCCGGCACATCACCCTGCCGATGATCACGCCGGTGATCTTCTTCAACCTGGTGATGGGGATCATCCATTCCTTCCAGGCCTTCACCTCCGCCTACATCGTCAGCGGCGGCACCGGCGGCCCATCGGACTCGACGCTCTTCTACACGCTGTACCTGTACCAGGAGGGATTCACGAGCTTCCACATGGGCTACGCCTCGGCCATGGCCTGGGTCCTTCTGGTCGTGATCGCGCTCTTCACGGCGCTCAACTTCGCCTTCTCCCGGCGATGGGTCTTCTACGGAGATCAATGACCATGGCGTCGCTGGAGCTGGGCCTCGGGCCGAGACGCAACATCGGACGGAGCCCGCGGGGCCGCGCCGGGTGGATCGCCTATGCCGTGCTCGTCATCGGCACACTGGCGATGATCTATCCGCTCATCTGGATGGTTGCGAGCTCGTTCAAGTCCGACCAGGAGATCTTCTCGAATCCTGCCGCACTGCCGACGAAATTCGATCTCGACAACTACATACAGGGCTGGACGGCCGCCAACCCCAGCTTCACCCGTTACTTCCTCAACTCTTTCGTGATCTGCCTCGGCGCGGTGATCGGCAACGTGCTCGCCTGCTCGCTGACGGCCTTCGCCTTCGCCAGGCTGCGGTTTCCGCTGAAGGGTGTGCTGTTCACCATCATGCTCCTGACGCTGATGCTGCCGTCGCACGCCCTTCTCATCCCGCAATACGTCCTCTATGTCGGCCTCGACTGGGTGAACACCTATCTTCCCCTGATCGTGCCGAAGTTCCTGGCGACGGACGCGTTCTTCATCTTCCTGATGGTCCAGTTCATCCGCACGATCCCGCGCGAGATCGACGAGGCGGCGACGATCGACGGCTGCGGAACCTTCGCGCTGTTTCGGCACATCATCTTCCCGCTGCTGCGGCCGGCGATCATCACAACGATCCTCTTCACCTTCATCTGGACCTATAACGACTTCTTCTCGCAGCTCATTTATCTGACCTCGCCGGAGTCGCTGACGGTGCCCGTCGCGCTGCGCAGCCTCGTCGACTCCTCCGGTGGCGCCTATGCGCAGCTGCTGGCGATGTCGGTCCTCAGCCTGGTCCCGACCTTCGTCGTCTTCCTCGTCTTCCAGCGCCGGCTCGTGGAGGGGATCAGCACGTCCGGGATCAAGGGGTAGGCCGGCGCTTCCACCGCACGCTCATCCGTCACGCAGGGCACGCTGCCGCCGGGAACGGCGCGGCCCGAAACAAGGGAGGACCGCGATGACCACGACCAACACCACGATGAGCCGGCGGACGCTGCTCCTCGGCAGCGCCGCGCTCTGCGGGCTTGCCGCCCTCGGCGGCGCGGCGGCGAGAGCCGAGGGCGGGCCGGTCCGCTTCGGCATCTTCGGCAATGCCCAGAAGCTCGAGATCCGCGGCCGCTCGATCGCGAAGTTCAACGAGCTCCACCCCGACACCCCGGTCACCTTCGAGGGCGTGCCGAGCGCGTCCTGGCCCGACAAGATCGCCGCCATGGTCGCGGGCGGCAACGCGCCCGACGTCATCACGCTCGGCGCCCCCGACATGGTGCAATATGCCTCCCGCGGCGCGCTGGCCCCGCTCGACGACTTCGTCCCGGCCCTGTTCCGCACCGATCTGTTCGACACGACCGTGCTCGATCTCGGCCGGATGAACGGCAAGATCTACGGCGTGCCGATCGCCGTCAGCATCCAGGGGCTCGCCTGCAACCTGTCCGCGCTCCAGCGCCTCGGCATGGGCGAGCCGCCGGCCGCCTGGACCTATGAGGAGTTCGCCAGGTTCTGCGCCGACATCCATCGCGCCGACCCGCAGCTCCATGGCAGCCACGACGGCGCCGCCAGGCTCGACACCTTCCAGATGCATCTGATGAGCCAGGGCCGGTCGCTCTACGACGGCAAGACGCTGGCCGTCACCGCCGACGATGTCGGCCAGTGGCTGGATTATTGGGACCGGATGCGCAAGAGCGGCGGCGCGGTGCCGGCCGACCTGCAGGCCCCGTTCACCGGCACCGAGTGGCCGAACAGCCCGCTGGTCAAGGGCAAGGCGGTGTTCGCCTCGATCGCCTCGCAGGATCTCGCCGGCGGCTACCAGGCGCTGACCAAGGACACGCTCTCGATCACGACGCCGCCTTCGGCCGGCACCGGGGCGAACCCAGGCTACTACCCGCAGCCGACGAGCTCGCTCTGCCTCTACGCCAAGAGCCGGAACAAGGAAGCGGCGGTCAAGGTCATCGACTGGTTCGCGAGCGACCCGGAGTCGGCCCGGATCCTCGGCCTCATCAGCGGCCCGCCCGCCTCGAAGCCCGCGCTTCAGGCGGTGCTGGAGCTCGAGGATCTCGCGCCGGTCGACGAGCGCGTCCTCAAATACAGCCAGGCCGCGCTCGCCCAGGCGCTGCCGGCGCCCCCGCCGCAGAAGGCCGGACGCGCCATCGAAGACCTGATGCGCCGGGTGAACGAGGACGTCGGCTTCGGCAAATCCTCGGTCCAGGAGGCCGCCCAGGCCTTCATCGACCAGGGCCGAGCCCTGATGCGGCGGGCCTGAGCGCAGCCGCCCCGAACCGAGCCCACAAGGAGTCCCCGATGCCCCTCGATCATGAAGCGAAACCCGCCGTCGAAGTCCCCGGGGACCGGGGCTGGTGGCGCCGGCCCTTCTCGGTGTTCCAGACCAATCTGCAGGAAATCGACGCAGTCCTGGACGTCGAGAAGGCGCTGGACTTCATCGAGGAGTACGGCGCCGACACGTGGCTCATCAACACCGGGGGCATCGCGTCCTTCTATCCGACGGAGCTGCCGTTCCAGACGCGCAGCCCGTTCCTCGCCGACCGGCCCTCGGGGGACCTGATCGGCGATGCCGTGGCGGCGGCGCACCGCCGCGGCATCCGGGTGCTGTCGCGGCTGGATTTCTCCAAGGTCTCCGCGCGCATCGCGGGCGAGCACCCGGATTGGCTGTTCGTCTCGCCGACCGGACAGCCGCAGGTCTACAACACGCTGTTCAGCACCTGCCCGTCGGCCGACTACTACCAGCACCGCTCGCTCGACGTTCTGGACGAAGTGATCGACCGCTATCCGGTCGACGGGTTCTTCTTCAACTGGTTCGGCTTCTCCGAGCGCGACTACAGCCGCGTCTACCATGGCGTCTGCCACTGCCGGAAGTGCCGGGAAGGGTTCGGCGCCTTCAGCGGCGGACAGGAGTTGCCGGACGACCCCAATTCGCCGGGCTATCCCGAATGGCTCAAATTCTCGAGCCACGTCATCGACACGCTCACCGCGAAGATCGCCGACCACATCATGGCGCAGCGTCCCGATGCCGCCCTGGTGCGCGGCCGCGGCGCGCCCGTCATCTACCATGAGGCGAACAACGCCTTCGGCCGCGAACTGTGGCACCACAACACGGCGGAAGCGGTCAGCGCGCATCTCACGGCGGAGCCCGAGACCCCGGTGATGGTGAACTCGGTCTCGTTCGTCGACATGCCCTACCGCATGGCCGGCGAGCAGCCGGAGCATTTCGCGCAATACCTGCTGCAGGCGATCGCGCGCGGCGGCAACCCGTCGACCTACATCATGGGCGCGCCCGGCCGCATTCCCTACGCCAACCTCGCCCATGCGAGCCCGATCACGAAATTCCACCGCGCGCATCGCGATCTCTACGCCCGGCTGAAGCCCGCCGCGACCATCGCGCTGGTACGGCCGGACCGGCTGCGGAGCGCCAGCCCCGGCTACGCGGAATCGGTCGAGGAGTTCCGCGGCCTCTACACGGCGCTGCAGGAGAAGCATCTCCCGTTCGACGTCCTCGCGGTCGAGCTTATCGGCAAGATGGCCGAGGAAGGCGCGCTCGATCGCTACGCCCTCATCATCCTGCCCGATCTGGGTGCGCTCGGCCGGCAGACCGCCGAAGCGCTCGACGCCTTCGTCCGCAACGGCGGCAACCTGGTGCTGACCGGCAGCAGCGGCGTCACCGAGGATGGCGGCATCGAGCTCGCCACCAGCCCGGCCCTGATGCGCGTGGGCGCGCCGAAAACGGGCAACGAGCTCTGGTCGACCTATGTCATCGACGGCGACCAGCCGGAGATCGGGACCTATCGGTATGCGCCGCCCGTCATCCCGGTCTATGGCAGCTATGCCCGCTTCGTCTGGAAGCCGGGCGTGGAGAAGATCGGCAGGCTGCTGCCGCAGGCGCCCTTCGGGCCGCCGGAAAAGTGCTACGGCCATGCGGCGAGCGACGATCCCGATCTCGTCCGGCTCGCGGGCCGGGGCACGGTGGTCCAGATCCCCTGGACCATCGGCCGGACCTATCGCGAGTTCGGCACCACCGAGGTACGCGATCATCTCCTCAATGCCGTCAGGCCGCTCACCGGCCAGCGGCTCTTCGCCGAGCTGCCGGAGCAGGTCGAGCTGATCCTCGGCCGCGACGGCGAGCACCTCGTCGTGCATCTGATCAATCAGTCGGGCGCCCGGCGGAAATCCTTCGGCCCGCATCTGACGGTCACGGGCGGGCGGCTCCGGCTGAAAGGGGCACGCCTGTCGCGGGAGCCGGAACTGCTCGTGTCGGGAGAGGCCGCGACGGTCCGGGAAGCGGATGGCGATCTCCTGATCGAGCTGCCGCCGCTCGAACTCTTCGAAGTGATCAGAATCCCGGCAGAGGGATGAGCCCGGCCGCGCGGGCTAGCCGAGCAGCAGTCAACCCGTAGGTTGGGTTCGCCATCGGCGAACCCAACGTCCCACCGCCGTCGCGGCCTCCGATCCTGTTGGGTTCGCGTGCCGCGAACCCAACCTACGCATCAGGCCAGCCGGACCACCAGGGCATCCCGCGGCGGGACCACCACTTCGTCACCCTGGGTCCGGGCGTCCTCGCCCGCCCAATGCACCGTGCCGATCTCGAGCGTCCCGTACCGGGCGGCGAGCGTCACGGTCGAGCGCTGGGGCTCGCGCGTCGGGTTCACCACCCAGAGCACCCGGCCGCTTTCGCCCTCGTGCAGCCTGGCCTGCATCGCGCCGTTCGAGAGCCGCACATGCTGCTCCTTGCCGGTCCAGGCGAAGACCTCGGCAAAGTAGCTCCGGTTCGCCGCGCTGAAGGATTTGAAATAGCCGACCCCCGGATGGGTGCCGACCAGCAGCGTCCTGCCGCGGCCATGGGTGTTCTCGACCACCGCGATCCGCCCATCGTCGAACCGGCCCCGCTCGGTCCCACCCGCGAGCGAATAGCTCTGCAGGAAACCGCCGCCCGTGACGGTCTGGCCGGCATAGGCGAAGCGGATGCGGTCGCCGATGTCGGGCATGAACTCGACCTCGTGCTCGCGCGCCCCGAAGACGCGGTCGAGCCCGTGGTTCGGCTGCACCGTGCCCACCTTGCCGCGATCGCCGAAATAGCCGATGCAGGCCTCGCTGATGAGCGTGCCGCCGCCCTCGACCCAGCGGGCCAGCTTTTCCGCATGCGCCGCCGTCAGCATGATCGGGTACGGCGCGTAGATCGTGTCGTAGGCATCGATGTCGTCGATATGCACCCAGTCCGCCTGGATGCCGTTGTCGAAGAAGCCGCGATAGGCGCCCCACATCGCCTCGGCATAGGTGTCGGGGCAATGGCGGTGGTTGAGCAGATGGTCCCAGGCCTGCGCTTCCGGGATCACCAGCAGGCCGATATCGCCCTTCACGGGCCGCGCCGCGAACAGCCCCGTCTGCTCCGGCGCATTCGCCCATCGGGCGATGGCGCTCGCCATGTCCGAGCGCGGCGTGCGCGAGCCGTCCATCGCGTAGGAGCCGAAGGCGCCGAACAGCGGGCCGTCGAGCAGCGGCCGCCAGCGCAGGTTCAGGACGCCGGTCGCGCCCGCGGCGAAGGACGTCATGGTCCAGAGGCGGACATCCTCGGGCTCGGCGACGCGGCCGTCCTCCTTGTCGCGGCCGAGCACCTGCGGCTGCAGCCAGAGCGGCCCGCCCTGGCGCTCCGCGTGCCAGAACGGCTTGCCGCGGGAGGCGGCGCGGGTGAGGTCCGCGCCGTAGAAATTGCGCCAGGGCTGGTTGCCCTTGCGCGCCGGCACCCAGGTCATGCCGTAGATCTCGACCTTCGAGGCCGCCAGCCAGTCGTCGCAGCCATTCGCCGCCATGTTCGGGATGGCGCCGGCGACCCCGTGCGCGGCGATCAGGCAGTCCCGGTCCACCGCGCGGATCGTGTCGATGCGCCACTGCATCTGGCCGTGGAAATTGTCCCGCCGGAACTCGATCCAGTCGAGCCCTTCCGGATAGGCGGCGATCTCGGCCGGCGGCTCGATGTCCTCCCACTCGGCATAGGAGTAGCGGTGCCAGGCCCGGGCGAGCGTCTCGAGGTCGCCGTATTTGCTCCTGAGCCACACGCGATAGGCAGCCTTGGCATAAGCCGAATAGTCGACATCGGCGGCGTAGTTGACCTCGTTCCAGACGTCGTAGCCGAGCAGCGCCGGATGCCCCTTGTAGCGGGTGGCGAGCGCCGTCAGGAAGGCGCCGGCAGCGGCCTTCACCTCGGGGCAATTCATCGTCAGGGCCCCCGCCCCGCCGCCGTTGTTGGCGAACCCGCCCACCGCGGCGCTGACGCCCATATTGGAGGTGAGCGGGCGCCCGTCCATGCGCACCTGCCGCGCATGCGCGAATTGGCGATAGGCCCAGTCGGGGACGGTGTGGGTGAGCTCGGCGATGATGGTCTTGAGGCCGTGCTCGGCCGCGAGGTCCATCTGCCGGTCGTAGTCGTCCCAGTCATAGACGCCGGGCCGGCGCTCGATGACGCTCCACATGAACCAGTGGCGGAACACGTTCAGCCCGTCCTCCGCGGCCGTCCTGTAGTCCCGCTCCCAATCCTCCGGCGGCGGGTTGGACTTGCGGAAATAGACCGCTCCGAAGGGGATCTGCGGGACCTTGTCCGTCGGCATATGACGCTCCTTTTCGCGCAATACTCTTCCTTCGGCGGCCGCGTCTTCGCGACCACCGCTCCTTCCGTCGGCCGGCGCCTCCTCAGGCGACGAAACGGGTGCGGTGCATCATCCGCTTGCGGCGCGGATCGGGGCTGGGCACGGCCGAGATCAGGCTGCGCGTGTAGGGCTCGCGCGGGGCCGTGCAGATCTCCTCGGCCGGGCCCATCTCGACGAGGCGCCCGCGATGCATGACCGCGACCCGGTCGCAGAAATAGCGGACGACCGAGATGTCATGCGAGATGAAGACGAAGCTCAGCCTCAGCCGCCTCTGCAGCTCGAGCAGCAGGTCGAGGATCTGCGAGCGGATCGAGACGTCGAGCGCGGCGGTCGCCTCGTCGGCGATGACGATGCGCGGATCGAGCGCGAGGGCGCGGGCGATGCCGATGCGCTGCCGCTGCCCGCCGGAGAAGGCATGAGGGTAACGCTCCATCGCGAGCGGATCGAGGCCGACCAGTTCCATGAGCTCGGCGACCCGCTTCGTCAGGGCCTGCCCTCGCGCCGTCCGGCTCACATAGAGCGGATCACCGATGATCTGCTTGACCGTCATGCGCGGGTTCAGCGACGCGAACGGGTCCTGGAACACCAGCCGCACGTCGCGATGGAAGACCCTGAGCCCCTGCCTGCCGAGCGCCGTGACGTCGACCGGCCGCCGCTCGCCATCGACATAGGTGATGCGGCCGCCAGTAGGCTCGATCGTCCGCAGGATCAGCCGGCCGAGCGTGGTCTTGCCGGATCCGCTCTCGCCGACGATGCCGAGATTCTCCCCCGGAAAGAGATCGAGGCTGACATCGTCGACCGCCGTGACGGCGTAGTCGCCGCGGCCATAGACCTTCGAGACGTTGCGCAGCGACAGCACCGGCGCGGCATCGCCCGGCGTGGCGCTCGCCGGCCTCGTGACCGCGCGCCGGTTCTCCTCCAGCTTCGTCGTCGAATGGAGCAGCGCCCGGGTGTAGGGATGCCTGGCATCGTGGAAGATGGCGTCGGCGCCGCCCCGCTCGACGATGCGGCCGTAATGCATCACCGCCACCTCGTCGGCGACCTCGGCGACCAGCCCCATGTCGTGCGTGATCAGCAGCATCGCCATGCCGCGGCTGTCCTGCAGCCGCTTGATCAGGTCGAGGATCTCCGCCTGGGTGGTCACGTCGAGCGCCGTCGTGGGCTCGTCGGCGATCAGGATGTCGGGGTTGCAGGCGAGCGCCATCGCGATCATCGCCCGCTGCCGCATGCCGCCCGAGAACTCGAAGGTGTAGCGGTCGATCGATCTGTCGGGATGCGGGATCTCGACCTGCCGCAGCAGGTCGACGGCCGCCTCGCGCGCGGCCCGCTTGCCGAGCCTGCGGTGGAGCCGCAGCGCCTCGACGATCTGCGAGCCGATGGTGTGCACCGGCGACAACGAGCTCATCGGCTCCTGGAAGATGAGGCCGATCCGCCCGCCCCGGATCTTCAGGAGCTCCGGGCTGCGCTCGCCGAGCCGGGCGATGTCGACCTCGCCGCCGTTGCCCCGCAGCAGGATGCGTCCGCCGGCGATCCGGCCGTTGCGGTCGATGATGCGCAGCAGCGCCCGCGCCGTCACGCTCTTGCCCGAGCCGCTTTCGCCCACGAGGCAGAGCGTCCTGCCGCGCTTCAGCTCGAAGCTGACCTCCCGCGCCGCGTGCAGGACATGGGTGCGCAGGCTGAAGTCGAGGCTGAGCCGCTCGACCCGCAGCACCGTCTCGGCATCGGCGGCGGCCGTGGCGGGTCGTTCCGCCGTCATGAGCGCGGCCCCGGTCATGAGTCGTAGGGGTCGGCGGCGTCGCGCATGCCGTCGCCGAGGAAGTTGAAGGCGAGCACGGCGAGCACCACGGCGCCGGCCGGCCAGGCCAGCAGCCACGGGGCGCCGGCGATTGTGCGCACGTTCTGCGCCTCCTGCAGCAGCACGCCCCAGGAGACCACCGGCGGCTTGAGCCCGATGCCGAGGAAGGACAGCGCCGTCTCGGCCACGATCATGGTGGGGACGGCGAGCGTCACCACCGCGAGGATGTGGCTGGTGAGCGAGGGCAGGATGTGCCGGAAGATCAGCCGGCGCTCGCCCGAACCGTCCAGCCGCGCGGCGGTGACGAAATCCTCGCCCCTCAGCGCGTAGAACCGGCCGCGCACCTCGCGCGCCAGCCCGGTCCAGCCGAACAGCGAGACGATGAGCGTGATGACGAAATAGACCTGCAGCGGCGACCAGGTGAGCGGGATCGCGGCCGCGAGCCCCAGCCACAGCGGGATGGTGGGCATCGCGCTGATCACCTCGATGACGCGCTGGATCACCATGTCCACCGCACCGCCGTAGAAGCCGGAGAGGCTGCCGAGCGTGACGCCGAGCAGCAGGCTGATGCAGACGCCGACCAGCCCGATCGACATCGAGACGCGGGTGCCGTAGATCAGCCGGCTCAACAGGTCCCGGCCGAGCTTGTCGGTGCCCAGCAGATACATGGTGTCGCCCGGCCGCACCGGCCCGACGAGATGCCGGTCCATCGGGATCAGGCCCCACAGCCGATAGGCCGGGCCCTTCACGAAAAGGCCGATGGGCACGACCTTGGCCTCGTCCACGACGTAGGAGCGGCGGAGCGAGGCCTGGTCGACCTGCATGGAATAGCCGGTGACATGCGGCAGGAACCGCGAGCCGCCGTCGGGCCCGGCCGCGAACAGCCGGATCTTCTGCGGCGGCGCGTTGGTGAATTGCGGCCGCGCGGCGTCGGGCAGCGCCGGCGCCAGGAACTCCGCGAAGGCGCCGATCAGATAGAGCGCGAGGATGACGATGCCCGCGGCGACCGCCACTTTGTTGCGGGCGAAGCGCCGCCAGATCAGCGCCCACTGCCCGGCGGCGGCGATCTCGCCCCCGCTGGTCCCGGGCTTCAGGAGGGTGACGGCGGGTCCCGTCTCCGCCGGCCCGTCGATGAAGATGTGCTCGGTCATCAGGTGAACCGGATCCGTGGATCGAGCAGCGCGAGGAGGATGTCGGAGACCAGCATGCCGATCAGCGTCAGCACGCCCATCAGGAGGATGAAGCTGCCGGCCAGGTACATGTCCTGCGAGATCAGGGCCCTGAGGAGAAGCGGGCCGGCCGTGGGCAGGTTGAGCACGATCGCGGTGATGGTCACGCCGGAGATCAGCTCCGGCAGCACCCATCCGATCGCGGAGACGAAGGGGTTCAGGGCGATGCGCACCGGATACTTCACCACCACCTTGTATTCGGGCAGCCCCTTCGCCTTGGCCGTGATGACGTAGGGCTTGTTGAGCTCGTCGCTGAGATTGGCGCGCAGAATCCGGATCAGCGCCGCTGTGCCGTTGGTGCCGATGACGATCACCGGGATCCAGAGATGGGCCATGAGGTCGAGGACCTTCGCCCAGGACCATGGCGCATCGGTGTATTCCGGCGAGTACAGCCCGCCCACGCTCTGGCCGAAATATCTGTAGGACAGGTACATCAGCGTCAGCGCCAGGATGAAATTCGGCACCGCGAGACCGAGGAATCCCAGGAAGGTGAAGCCGTAGTCGCCGATCGAATGGCGGCGCATGGCCGAATAGATGCCGATCGGCAGCGACACCGCCCAGACGAAGATGAGGGAGACGATCGAGATCGCCAGCGTCGAGCCCATCCGTTCCCAGATCAGCTCGGCGACCGGCCGGTTCCATTCGAAGGAATAGCCGAAATCGCCGCGGAACAGGATGCCGCTCATCCACTTCCAGTACTGGAGCCAGGCGGGATCGTCGAAGCCGTAGATCTCCCTGAGCCGCGCCACCTGCGCCGGATCCACGTTCTGGCCGGAATCCGTCATCATGGCGATCATCGAGGTGAGGTAATCGCCCGGCGGCAGCTGGATGATGAGGAACGCGATGATCGACATCCCGAACAGGGTCGGGACCATGTAGATCAGGCGCTTGATGACGTAGCGCAGCATATCCGTCCGCGCCTCCCCCTTCCCCGTTCAGCGCCAGGCGACGTGCAGCACCTCGACCAGGTCGATGCCCGGCACGGTCACGACCACTCGCCCTTCCTCAACTCTCGCTTCCGCCTTCGCCCCCGCGACGAGCAGCCGGGCATCGGCGAAGGAGCGGCCCGCGGGGACGGCCACCGAGACCTCCTGCCGCCCCACGGGGTGGATCTCCCGGGTCGGGCCTTTCATCATCATCGGGTTGGTGAGGTTCTGCAGCGCGACGGCGAGCCCGCCCTCGCCTTCGCGCACGGCGACATCCAGCACCGATCGCCCGCTCACCTCGACATCCGGCCGCTTGCCGAGCGCCCAGCGCACGGCGTTGGCGATCAGCCGCTGGTGGTCGGCGGCCAGCACCTCCCAGAAGATCCCGCCGATGTTCCAGGGGATATAGACGGTGCGCCCCCCGCCCGGATGCTTTCGGGCCACCAGGGCGGCGCCCCGCGGCGCTTCGCGCGGATAGACCTCCTCCATCGGCAGGTCCGGGAAGTCCGGCACGGTGAGGAACGGGACCTCGGCATCGGCCGCCGCCTCCACGGCGATCAGATGCGTGCCGCCGATGATGCGCGCCGCCCCTTCGTAGCCTGCCGAGATCGGGTGGCTGCCGTTGATCGCGACATAGCTGTTCTGGACCGGCCCGCGCGACGGCGCCGTCATGCTCACGCCGAGCAGGCCGCCCAGCGCCAGGGCCCCGCGCGGCCGGTTGTTCTCGTCCCGCGCCGAGGTCTCATAGGCCGCCACCACGCTGCCGCCGCGGCCCACATAGGCGTCCAGCGCGGCGCATTGCGCGTCGGACAGGCAGGTCGCGTTGGCCAGGATCACGACCTTGAAGCGGTCCAGCCGCTCCGGCGTCATCGCCTGGTCCGACAGCATCTCGAAGGGCAGCTTCTCCTCGACCAGCGCCTGGTAGAAGCCGAGATCGTCGGCCTCCGCCGCCTTGCGCGTCTCCGGCCCGTGGTGGCGCAGGGTGGTGGCCGGATCGATGACGGCGATCTCAGCCGCCGGCCTGGTCGCCGCGAGCACCGGCTCCAGCGCGGCGTGCAGGCCGAAGCTCTCGACCACCGGCTCGACCCAGCGCCGGTCGGGCACCGTGCCGTTGAACTTCGTGAACCAGGGCAGCATGCCCTGCACCACCCCGTCGAGCATCCACGACCGGATCTCCGGCCCGGTCGTCACCGCATCCTTCCACCGGTACTTCTCCTCCGGCCCGATCGAGGTGATCAGGACCGCCGGCCGCTCGCGGAAGGTCGCCCGCATGCGCTTGCCGTTCCGGCCCGCCATCCAGATCGGCTCGGTGCCGCGCCGGCCCTGGTCGTCGACGACGAGGAACGGGCAGTGCCTTTCGATCAGCGCGAGGTCGAACTCCATCAGCGACACGCCGCCCATGTTGGGAATGAAGCTGGTGTCCGGCTTGATCGCCTTCATCGCCTCGTCCCATTCGACCACGAGGCGGCTCAAGACCGCGCGCCGCCAGGCCGTCCAGGCCAGCCAGGCCGGGTCCTCGGGATCGGCGTCGCGCGGCAGGTCGTGGCCGGATGCGTCGCGGAAATTCTTCCGGCAGTTGTCGCAGTAGCAGACGCCGTGCCCCTGCCAGCGATTGGCGAAGATCGCGTCGATGTCGTAGTCGCGCGTGATCTCCCGCAGCACCTGCGGCATGAACTCGAAATTGTAGTCGCTGTAGGCGCAGGTCACCCAGACGCTCGGATAGGCCCAGTGGCGACGCGGGTTGCCGTCCCTGTCGACCGCGATCCATTCCGGATGGGCGTCGGCCGCGTCCTGGTGGATGGCATGCGGATCGACGCGGGCCATGACATGCATGCCGAGGCGCCGGGCGCCCTCGACCAGCGTGCCGAAGGGGTCGGTGTCGCCCAGATACCGGCTCACATAATGGAACGGCACCTTCGACGGGTAATAGGCGATGTAGCCCCCGGCGCTGAGACAGGTCGCGTTCGACCGGCTACGCCTGAAGAGGTCGATCCAGAACTCGGGATCGAAGCGGACGGGGTCGTCCTCGGCGAGGGTGAGCTGCGTCCAGCGCGTCGCCGACCTGTACCACTCGGCTGTCCTCAGGCCTCCGGCCGATGGCGCAACGGTCTGCAGCATGTCCCGAATCCTGTGTTGCGGTCGAGGAACCCCGGCGCCGGCCCGTCGGAACGGCATCAGGATGCGATAAGGTCGTGGCCGGTCAGGCCTTGAAGAACTGCTCCGGCCGGGCCGGGCCGGGCGTCGGCCAGCCGAAGGAGTTCGGCATCGTCTTCGGCACGTTGGCCATGGCGGCCTTGACGATGCCGTAGCCGTCCGGCGGCAGGGCGACGCCGAAGGTCATGAACAGATCCGCGGCGTTCTCGAGGATCTGCCGCATCAGCGTCTTCTGCCGCTCGGGATCGCCGGTGGCCAGCAGCGTCCGGTAGAGGTCCTGCTGCGCCTTCACCTCCGGCGGCGGCTCGATCGCGTCCGGATTGCTGGGGTCGAGATAATAGAGCGACCAGCCGGGGGCATAGAGCGAGTTGGTCGAGAAGGGCACGAAGTAGCGCGCATCGAGCATGGCGGCGATGCCGCTGTTCGCCCCGAACTGGTGCGCCGTCGCGTCGAAGTCGCGCCCGCGGCGGACCCGCGTCTCCCAGAGAGAGCGGTCCATGCTGCGCACCTGCGCGTCGATGCCCACGGCCTGGAACATGGGCACGGCCAGCTGGAACATGTCGAGGAAGGTGGTGCGGGTCTGGTCCAGCTCGAAGATGATCGTCACCCGCCGGCCGCTCTCGTCGAGCCGGTAGCCGTCCCCGTCCTTGCCGGGGATGATCTTGTCCAGCATCGCATTGGCGGCGTCCGGGTCATACTGGATGAAGTCCTTGGCCAGCCTTTCGACATAGAGCGGGTCGTCGGGCCGGATCGAGGCCTGCGCCGGCTGCCCCTGCCCCACGAACACCGCGTCGATCAGCGCCTGCCGGTCGACGGCGAGCGAGAGCGCCTGGCGGAACTCCCTGGTGTTGAACAGCTTGTTCTTCACCGGATCGGTGTGGTTGAGGTTGAGCTGGAAGACCATCACATTGGCGGCGGTCTCCTTCAGCGTATAGAAGCCGTAACCGCCCTTTTCCTGGCCATCGAACAGGACCGGCTTGTTCGCCGGCGTGGCGATGTACTGGTCCATCATGTCGATCTCGCCCTGCAGCACCTTCAGCAGCAGGACTTCGGGATCGGCCACCATCTGGTAGACGATGCGGTCGAAATAGGGCAGCTGCGTGCCTTCCGGATCGACCTTGAAGTAATAGGGATTGCGGACCGCCAGCGCCTGCTCGGTGTTCTGCCCGGGCGCCACCGTGAACATCCAGGCGTTGAGCGTCGGCCGGCTCGGGTTCTGGAAGAAGGTGTTGTCGTCGGCCAGGCCGATCTCGCGCTGGAACAGCGCGATCCAGCTTTCCAGCCCCCGCTCCTTGGCCAGCTTGTCGGCATCCGGGTTGTACCGGATGTGGAACTGCTGGAGATAATGCTTCGGCGCGCGCGTCAGCTGGTCCTGCTGCGCCCAGGCGAGGTTCTGCACGAAGAAGCCGTTCGGCGACGGGAAGACGATCTTGAACGTCGTCTCGTCGACCACCTCGAGCCGGGCCGGCTTGCCGCCGGCGTACCACCAGGTGTTGCCGCCGGTGTTGGTGTCCTTGTCGGTGAAGAAGGCGTCGTACCAGAACCGCACGTCCTCGGTCGTGAAGGGCTGCCCGTCCGACCATCTGTGGCCCTTGCGCAGGCGGAAGGTGTATTCGGTGGCGTCGGCGTTGACCTGCCAGGACTCGGCGACGTTCTCGACCAGGCCGGACCAGTCGGGATTGAAGCGGACCAGCGGCTCGTAGCCCTGGTAGCGCACCACCATCGACAGCGACCCGCCGCCCACCAGCGCGTGCTTCCAGTCGCCGCCCTGCCGGCCGGTGCGCTCGAACGGCGTGATCATCAGCGGGTTCGCCGGCAGGCGCTGCGCCGCGGGGGGCAGCGCGCCGCTGGCCACCTGGTCCTTCAGGAAGGCCGATTCCCTGATCTCCGCGGCCTGGCCGACCTTGGGCAGCACAAGCGATCCGGCGACGGCGGAGCTGGCGGCGATGAAGGCCCTGCGGCTCAATCTCACCATCTTGTCTCTCCTCCCTGCCCGGCCGTTATGGTATGGCCGTAGCTGGAGTTGAGGCTTACATCATCGATTTGTTAGGTAAAGCGTTATGTTCAAGAAATTTCTGCGCTGATTTTCGGTTTTTCAACGCAGGTTATAGCGATTTTCCGCGTAACCATCAATCCCGCGGCCCAGATGTACAAAACACTTAGGTCGCGTTATGAGGCGATGTTAGAACGGGTCGAGGCGAGGAGAAGGATCGGCCATGGCCAAGGTCACGCTGGCGACCATCGCGCAACGCACCGGCTTGTCGAAATTCGCCGTGTCGCGCGCCCTGTCCGGCAAGGACGGGGTGTCCGAGGAGACGCGGCGCCGCGTGCAGGAGGCCGCCGCCGCGCTCGGCTACGCCCGCCCCGACACGGGGCCGCTCACGCTCGGGGTGATCTTCCACGACGCCGATCTCATCAACAGCGAGCTTCACCTGCTGATCCAGAACGGCGCCCAGTCGGAGGCGCAACGGCTGGGATACCGCCTCAACATGCGCTGGACCCATGAGCCGGAGGAGATCCAGGCCATCGTGCGCGCCTGCAGCGGTGCCGTGTTCGTAGGTCCGCACGGCCGCGAGAGCTTCGCCGCCGCCTATGCCCTCGGCAAGCCGATCGTCCGGCAGGGCTGGCTCGAGCCGCTCGAACAGGCCGACCATATCGGCGGCACGGACCATGAGGCAGGGGCGGCCGTGGCCAACTACCTCGTGGCCCTCGGCCACCGCCGCATCGCCTACGTCCACGGGGCGCCCGGATACCGCGGGCGCGTCGAGCGCTTCTACGGCGTGCGGGAGGTCCTGGAGAAGCAGGACGACGTGGAGTTCCGCGAGATGAAGTTCGATGCGGAGATACGCTTCACCGAGCACCTGCGCGCCGCGCATGCGGAAGGCTTCCGCCCGACCGCCTTCTTCTGCGCCCATGACGGTCTGGCGCTGACGGTGATGTCGGAGCTGCTGCGGCTCGGCTACCGCATTCCCGAGGACGCGTCGGTCGTCGGCTTCGGCGACTACTCGGCCGCCACCCAGATCTCGCCGCAGCTCACCACCGTCAAGGTCTACGGCCAGCAGATCGGGGCCGCCTGCGTGCGCCTGCTCGACGACCGGATCAACGGACGCATCCCGCCCGACATCCCGGTGCGCGTGCAGATCACGAGCCGGATCGTCGAGCGCGCGTCCTGCGGCCCGCGAAAGGTCGATGATGGCGTCATGCCGCGCCGACGCGCCCCTTGAGCCAGCCGGCGAGTGCCTCGAGCTCCCGCAGCGCGGCGGGGTCCCTGCCCGCTCCCTTGAGGAAACCGTGGTCCTGGCCGGCGGCCACGGCGAAGCGGCTGTCCGCGCGGGAGCCGAGGTGTTGGAACAGCAAGGCGGAATCGTCGAACACCGCATCCAGCTCCGCCGCCAGGACATAGGCCGGCGCGGCGACCTCGGCCGCGAAGGCGATGGGCCAGATCCGGTCGTTCTCCGCCATCGGACCGAGGCGCCGGTACATGATCGACAGCGTCTCTGAATCGAGGCCGTTTTCCGCCGTACCGGATCGGGCGATGCTCTCGCCTCGAACACCTCCGTATCCGCCGTAGAGCAGGGCCAGCCCGGCGACCCGCGCATGCAGCTTCGGATCGAGCCCCTGCAGGCCCCACAGGGCGACGCAGGCCCCGGCGCTGTCGCCGGCCAGGACGAGCCGGCCCCCGCCCGTCGCGGCGAGGGCCGCACAGGCTGCGACCGCGTCGTCGCGCTGGGCCGGGAACGGATGCTCCGGCGCCAGGCGATAGCGCGCCGACAGCACCCGCATCCCGGTCAGCTTCGCCAGCCGGGCCGTGACGCAGCGATGGGTCGCCGGGCTTCCGGCGACGAAGCCGCCGCCGTGGAAGTAGAGGATCGCGACGCCCGGCGCCGGATCAGGCGACGTGAACAGCAGCCCGCCGCGGAAGGCACCTGCCTCCCCGACCGCCGTTTCCTCCACGTCCTCAGGCAGAGGCCCTGCCCGCTCCTCGGCATCCCGGGCGTGGTGCGCCCGCAGCTCCGCGGGACTCGATGTGGCCCATGACACGCTCATGCGACGCCATCCGGACTGGGGACGTTGACCGCGCCGTCGCCGGGCGGAACACTGTCCGACAGGGATGCAACGGCCAGCGCCGGGGATGCAACGTGATTCAGCCACCCCGCGGACGCGCGCAACACGGGACGGCCACGCCGATCACCTTCGCCGTCCTGGTCTTCCCCGGCTTCCCGACCATGGCCTTCAGCTCGGTGATCGAGCCGCTGCGCGCCGCCAACATCCTGGCCCGGCGCGAGTGCTACCGCTGGATCGCCGTCGGCCTGTCCGGCGGCAAGGTCCGGGCGTCGAACGGCTTCGCCATCGAGCCGGTCCAGACCGTGCAGGAGGCGCCGCTGGTCGACCGCATCGTGGTGTGCTCCGGCGGCGACGCCGACCATGTGGTGGCCGAGCAGGCAGTGGCCTGGATCCGCCGCAACCTGCGGGCCGGGGCGTGGATCGGCGCGGTCGCCGACGCCGCCTTCTTCCTGGCCCGGGCCGGCCTCCTGGACGGCCACGCCTGCACCCTGCACTGGACCAGCCAGCCGGCCTTCACCGAGGCCTTCCCGGAGATCGAGCTGCGCCGCGACCTCTACGTCATCGACCGCAAGCGCTTCACCTCGGCCGGCGGCGTCGGCAGCCTGGACATGATGCTGGACATCATCGGCGCTGATTGCGGGGCCGAGCTGGCGGCGGGCGTCGCCGAATGGTTCGTGCACAGCCCGCTGCGCTCCAGCGTCGACCGCAAGCTGATGCCGCTGCGGCTGCGCACCGGCATCCGGGACGAGCTGGTGCTGTCGGCGATCGCGATCATGGAGGAAGCGGTGGAGGACCGGCTGCGGATGACCGGGCTGGCCGGCCGCCTCGGCGTCTCCGCCGACCGGCTGGAGCGCGCCTTCCGCGCGGCCGCCGGCACCTCCCCCGGCGCCTATTACCGCCGGCTGCGGCTGCGCCGGGCGGCGGACCTGCTGGCCCACTCCACCCTGCCGGTGCGCGACGTCGCCCTGGCCTGCGGCTTTTCCGACATGTCGAGCTTCGCCCGGGCGTTCCGCGAGCAGGAGGGCGTCTCGCCGCGCGCCGCCCGCCGCGGCTGACCGCGTCCGTCAATCGAAAGGATTGCGGAAATCCGCATTGATTTTGCGGATTCCCGCACGAACCCCGCCTGCCGGGCGTCGCATCCTGGGCCGAACAGGGAGACGCGAATGAGCATCGTGGTGTTCAACCCCGACAGCGTCGAGGACGTCGATTTCGCCGAGCGGATGCGTCATCCGGCGACCTCGGACGAATCCGTCGGCATGTGGCTGTCGGACACCGAGCCGTCCTTCGTCGACGTCCATGCGCTGCGCCAGGGCCGGCTGGCCCGGCTGCGCCGCTGGATGGCCGATTCCGGCTACGGCGCGGTGGTGCTGTTCGACCCGTACAACCAGCGCTACGCCACCGGGTCGCGCAACATGTTCGGGTACTTCCTGCGCAACTCCACCCGCTACTTCTTCGTGCCCGCCGCAGGGCCGGTCGTTCTGTTCGAATACCCGCAGAGCTACCATGTGTCGACCGTGCTCGACACGGTGGACGAGGCGCGGCCGTCCAAGCTGGTCTGGTCGTCGGTGTCCAATCGCGACGGCGAGAGCGCCGGTGCCTTCGCCGACGAGATCGCCGAGCTGCTGCGGGCCCATGGCGGCGGGTCGATGAAGATCGGCCTGGACCGCTGCAACCACCTGCACGCGCTGGCGCTGGAGAAGCGCGGCTGCACCGTCACCGACTGCCAGGGCGAGATCCTGGCCGTGCGTGCCGTGAAGACGCCGGAGGAGATCAAGTGCCTGCAGGCCTCGATGGCCGGGGCCGAGGCCGCGGTCGCGGCGGTGCGCGAGGCGATCAGGCCCGGCATCTCGGAGAACGAGCTGTTCGCCATCATGTACCACGAGGTGATCCGCCAGGGCGGTGAGTTCATCGAGACCCGCCTCCTGACCTCCGGCCAGCGCACCAACCCCTGGTTCAGCGAGGCCGGCGGCCGCAAGGTCCGGCCGGGCGAGCTGGTGGCGCTCGATACCGACACGATCGGCTGCTACGGCTACTACTCCGACTTCTCCCGCACCTTCCGCTGCGGGCCGGGCCGGCCGACCGATTACCAGAAGATGCTGTACCGGATGGCGCATGACCAGATCCGGCACAACATCGGCATCGTCAGGCCGGGCATGGCGTTCCGCGAGGTGGCGGAGAAGGCCTGGAAGATCCCCGACCGCTTCGTCGAGCAGCGCTACACCTCGGTCATGCACGGCGTCGGCATGCATGGCGAGACGCCGTTCATCGCCCACGCCATGGACTACGAGACCTACGGCCGGGAGGGGCATCTGCTGCCCGGCATGGTGGTCAGCGTCGAGAGCTATGTCGGCGAGAAGGGCGGCCGCGAGGGCGTGAAGCTGGAGGACGAGATCCTGATCACCGAGACCGGCACCGAGGTGCTGTCGCGCTTCCCCTATGAGGACGACTTCCTGGACGGAGAGGTGTGATGCGGACGGCCCTCTCGATCGAGCCGGGCAAGGCGGCGGCGCTGTTCGTCGACCTGCAGGAGGAGCACCGCCAGGATCGCCGCTATCTGGTCGAGGGCTTCGACGCAGTGGTCGGCAACGTCCAGCGGCTGCAGCGGGCGGCGCGGACGGCCCGCATCCCGGTCCTGCACTCCGCCTATGTCGTCGACCTGGCGGCGCAGCGGGTGAAGCCGTTCCATCCGGTGATGGCGGACGGCACCTCCGCCTTCAGCGACGCCAACGACCCGATGTCGGAGATCTGCGCCGAGGTCGGCCCGGCCGATGGCGAGCCCGTGCTGGTGAAGTCGGATGCCAGCGCCTTCGCCGGGGGCAGGCTGGCCGACCGGCTGGCGGCGCTGGGCACCGAATGGCTGTTCGTGGCCGGGGTGTGGACCGAGGCCTGCATCGCCGAGACGGTGCGGGATGCAGTCGGGCGCGGCTTCCGCGTCGCGCTGGTGAAAGACGCGTGCGGCAGCGGCAGCGCGGCGATGCACCAGACCGCGATCCTCAACCTGGCCAATCGCCTCTATGGCGGCGCCGTGATCGACACCGACGGCGCCTGCCGGCTGATGGCGGGCGAGACGGTCGAGGCCTGGCGGATGCAGGGATCGGCGCCGCTGCGCTTCACCTACGACAATGCGGCGAGGCTCTATCTCGACCTTTGACGACGAGGCAATCACGGGAACGCGGCCTGATGGAGACGCTCACCTTTGCCTACGACAACTTGGACGTGATCGCGGCGCGGGCGCTGGAGCACGTGTCGATCGTCGCCGTCGCGGTGTCGATCGCGATCGTCACCGCCGTCCCGATCGGCATCGCCATCACCCAGTCGAAGCGGGCCGCGGATGTGGTGCTCTACCTCGCCTCGATGATGATCACCGTGCCGTCGATCGCGCTGTTCGGCCTGATGATCCCGCTGCTGTCGCCGCTCGGCCACGGCATCGGCTATGTCCCGGCGGTGATCGCGGTCATCCTCTATTCGCAGCTGCCGATCATCCGCAACACCTACACCGCCATCGTCGATGTCGACCCGGCGCTGCGCGAGGCCGGCATCGGCATGGGCATGAGCCCGGCGCAGCGGCTGCGCCAGGTTGAGATCCCGCTGGCGATCCCGGTGATCATGGCCGGCATCCGCACCGCGGTGGTGATGAACATCGGGGTCACCGCGATCGCGGCCTATATCGGCGCCGGCGGGCTCGGCAGGTTCATCTCGCGCGGCATCAGCCAGTCGGACCCGCGGCAGCTGATCACCGGCGCGGTCGCGGTGTCGCTGCTGGCGATCACGGTCGACCTGCTGCTGGCGCTGGTGCAGCGCCGGCTGACCTCGAAGGGGCTGGCCACGGGGGCGACGGCATGATCCGGCTCGACCGCCTGACCAAGGTCTTCGACACCCCGGCGGGCCCGGTGGTCGCGGTCGACGAGGTCAGCTTCGACCTGCCGGCCGGCGAGATCTGCGTCCTGCTCGGCCCTTCGGGCTGCGGCAAGACCACGACCATGCGGATGATCAACCGCCTGATCGAGCCGACCGGCGGCACGGTGTTCATCGACGGCCGCGACACCAGGGCGGTCGACCCGATCCGGCTGCGCCGGTCGATCGGCTACGTCATCCAGCAGATCGGGCTGTTCCCGAACAAGACCGTCGCCGAGAACATCTGCGTCGTGCCCGACCTCCTGGGCTGGGACCGCAAGAAATCCCGCGCCCGCGCCGCCGAGCTCCTGGAGCTGGTGGCGATGGAGCCGGCGGTGTTCATGGACCGCTATCCGAAGGAGCTGTCCGGCGGGCAGCAGCAGCGCGTCGGGGTGATCCGCGCCTTGGCGGCGGACCCGCCGGTGCTGCTGATGGACGAGCCCTTCGGCGCCATCGACCCGATCAACCGCGGGGCGATCCAGGACGAGTTCCTGCGCATGCAGGCGGCGCTGCGGAAGACCGTGATCTTCGTCTCGCACGATTTGGACGAGGCGGTGAAGATGGCCGACCGCGTCGCCATCTTCCGCGCCGGTCGGCTGGAGCAGTTCGCGACGCCCGACCAGCTGCTGGCCAACCCGGCCACCCCGTTCATCGAGACCTTCCTCGGCACCGACCGCACCTTGAAGCGGCTGCGGCTGGTGCGCATCGCCGATGTGCCGCTGGGCCGGCCCGGCACGGTCCGGCGCGACGACCCGGTCGGCCGGGCGCGCGAGCTGATGCAGGCCAGCGGCTGCCCGGCCGTGCTGGTGCTGGATGCGGACGGACACCCTGGCGCCATGGTCTCCGGCAGCCGGGCCGGGGCGGTCCTCGGCGGCACCTGCGGCGACTGCGCCGAGCCGATCCGCGCCACCATCCCGCTGACCTCCGATCTGCGTAGCGCCGTGTCGCTGATGTTCGCGCATGACATGCCGCTGTTGCCCTGCGTCGACGCCGAGGGCCGGATCCAGGGCGCCCTGACCTATGCAGGCATCATCCGCGGCCTGTCGGCGCGGGGGGCATCGGCATGAGCGACGTCGGCAAGGCCTGGGCCGGGCGTGCGGCACCCCTGCCGGCAGGCGGGCGGCCGCTGCCGGTGCCGGGCATCGCGGCGCTGCTATGGCTGCTGCTGGCCGCGGCGGCGGTGCTGTGGTGGCTGTCGAGCGACATGCCGGCCGAGATCCTGTCCTATGAGGAGGACATCGTCTTCCTCGGCCTCCAGCATATCGAGCTGGTGGCCTGGGCCGGCGGGCTGGCCATCCTGACCGGCGTGCCGGCCGGTGCTGTGCTGTCCCGCCCCGCCTTCCGCCGCTCGGCCGAGCTGATCCTGCAGGTCTTCAACCTCGGCACCACGATCCCGACCCTAGCGGTGCTGGCGCTGTGCATGACGGTGCTCGGCATCGGCACGGTGCCGTCGGTCTTCGGCCTGTGGGCGGCGACGCTGCTGCCGATCGTCCGCAACACCTATGCCGGGCTGCGCAACGTGCCGACGCCGCTGATCGAGGCAGCGCGGGGCATGGGCATGACCCCCGCCCAGGTGTTCTGGCGGGTCGAGCTGCCGAACGCGCTGTTCATCATCTTCGGCGGCATCCGGACCGCCCTGTCGATCTGCGTCGGCACCGCACCGCTGGCCTTCCTGATCGGCGCCGGCGGCCTGGGCGAGCTGATCTTCACCGGCATCGCGCTGAACGACCTGCCGATGATGCTGGCCGGCGCCATCCCGACGGCGCTGCTGGCCGTGCTGACCGACTTCCTGGTCGGCCGGCTGCAGCTCCATCTCGTGCCGCGCGGGATCAATCCCTTGCGGTGAAGAACACACAAACGGGGAGCAAGACGATGATCAAGACGACGTTGAAGCAGGCAATCCTGGCGGCGATCGCGCTTCTGGCCTGCAGCGGCGCGGCCGGCGCGGCCGGGCTGACCATCGGCGGCAAGGACTTCACCGAGCAGTACCTGGTGGCCGAGATGACGAAGCAGCTGCTGGAGAGCAAGGGCTATACGGTCGAGAAGAAGGACGGAATGGGCACCAACATCGTCCGCGCCGCCCTCGAGAGCGGCGAGGTCGACCTGTACTGGGAATACACCGGCACCTCGCTGGTCACCTTCAACAAGGTCACCGACAAGCTGACGCCGGACGAGACCTACGCGAAGGTGAAGGAGCTCGACGGCGCCAAGGGGCTGGTGTGGCTGGCCCCGTCCAAGGCCAACAACACCTATGCCCTGGCTATCCGCAAGGGCAATCCGAAGACCGACGGGATGGCGACGCTGTCCGACCTGGCCGCCGCCTACAAGGACGGCAAGGATCCGGTGATGGCGACCACGGCCGAGTTCCCGAAGCGCGAGGACGGGCTCCTGGGCCTGCAGAAGGCCTACGACTTCAAGGCCGGCCGCGCCAATGTCCGGCCGATGGAGATCGGCCTGGTGTTCCCGGCCCTCGCCAATGGCGATGTCGACGTGTCGGTGGTGGCGGCGACCGATGGCCGCATCGCCGCGATGGACCTGACGCTGCTGAAAGATGACAAGGGCTTCTTCCCCAACTATGCGCTGGTGCCGGTGGTGCGGCAGGACGTGCTCGACGCCCATCCCGACATCAAGCCCCTGCTCGAAAACCTGGCCACCCGGCTGGACGACGCGACGATGCAGCGCCTGAACGGCGAGGTGGACGTGCAGAAGAAGTCGATCGAGGCGGTCGCCACGGCCTATCTCAAGGAGAACAGCCTGTTCTGACGCGGGACCGCCGGCAAGGCGGCCTCCGGGAGGCCATCGGCGGCGGGCCAGACGCTGCCCTCGGTGCGGTAGGCGTGGGCTGCGGCGGCCAGGCGTTCCTCGTCGGCCGCCAGCCGCTCGACCGCCACCCAGCGGTTCCAGTCCGGCGCGATGCTCCAGCCGGCGGCTCCGAGATGGGCCTGCGGCAAGCGGTAGTGGAAGACCGGGCGGGCGGCGATCTTCTCATAGGGCAGCCTCGCCCGCACCCGTGACGGGTCCAGGCTCAGCAGCAGCGGCAGCAGGTCGAGGCCGCGGTCGCGGGTCGGGTTCGCGGCCAGGTAGTCGTCGATCAGCCCGGCCTGGTCCGGCCGGTACTCGGGCGCCGAGATCCGATGCAGGAACGCCTGCGGATAGGGCGGCGGCAGGTGCCGCTCCGGGCGCCGCCGCCCTGCCGCGATCTCCCTCCGCAGCCAGGATTCCATCAGCCCGAACGCCACCATCACCGCCGTGATCCGGCGCAGGTCCGCGGCCGGTGCCTCGATGTTGAAATGCAGGCCCAGCGACCCGAACAGCGTGGCGCCTCGCCCCCGGGCGCCGGCCGCGCGCAGCACGTCCAGGACGCGATCGACCTCCGCCAGCCGGTCCACCGGCAGCGGCGGCACGATCAGCTCGCGCGGCACCGCGCCGGAGACCAGCCATCCCAGCCCGGCCGCGGCTTTCGGCCCGATCCGCAGCGGCAGGGTCTTGCCGTGCCGCTGCGGATGGGTGAAGCGCAGATCGAGCTCGACCGCCAGGTCGCCCAGGGCGGTGCCCCGTACCGCGAAGGCATGGGCGTCCTCTTCGACGACCTCGCCCCCGACGCCGGCGGCCAAGGCCTGCGCCGCATGCCGGGCACCGGGGCCCATGAATTCGATCTCGACGCCGACCAGGCGCGGGGGCTCGGGCTCTCGGGCGGGAAGCGGCTGGAACGAGGCGGCGGCGTCGGTGTGCGGCACAGGCCGGCGGGACCCTTCTGGTTTCGAGCGAGGCGCTGCAGGTCATATTGGGGGCCGGACGACCCTGGTTAAGGTGATGGAGTGTCACGCCGCACGGGCTGCGGCGTCTCCATCGGATCAGAACAGCCCCGGTCCGGACAAACGGATGGATTGACAGCCGGTTCCTTCGGCGATTAAGTGGTCTTACCACGGTAAGATCACTATGACCGACATCGTCAAGCTCACCCGCGATCCTGATGACGCGCCCGGCGGCTACGCCAAGGTCTTCGCCTTCCTGCGCGACCAGCTGCTGTCCGGCGCCTTGAAGACCGGCGACCGGCTGCTGCCGGAGCGCGACCTGTCGGCGCTGCTGGGGGTGGGCCGGCCGGTGCTGCGCGAGGCGCTGCGGGCGCTGGCGATGCTGGGTGCGGTCGAGATCCGGCACGGCGTCGGCACCATCGTGCGCCAGCCGGACGCCTCGACCCTGGGCGAGTTCTTCACCTTCGTCCTGGCCCAGCAGTCCGATGTCATCGACGACGTGATGGAGGCGCGGATCGCGATCGAGTGCCAGGCCGTGCGCCTGGCCTGCCGCCGCGCCACCCTGGCGGATTTCGAGCGCATCCGGTCGGCGCTGCGGCGGATCGAGGCCACGATCGACGACCCGGTGGCCGGCGGCGAGGCCGATTTCGACTTCCACAACGGCATCGTCCAGGCCGCCAGGTCCGAGACTTTGCGCAGCGTCTACGCCGCCATCTCCGACCTGGTGCACCGGTCGCATCGCGGGCGGCGCGAGCTGATCCTGAAGGTTCCGGGCATCCGGTCGTTCCTGATCGACCATCACCACCGGATCTTCGAGGCCCTGGTGGCGCGCGACGTGCAACGCTCGGACGAGTTGCTGCGCCGCCATTTCGAGATCGGCGACGAGTACCGCCGCAAGGCCTTCGAGACGCCCAGACCGCAAGGCTGACGGCCCACCCGACAAGGAGACCCGTGTTGAAGATCGTGATCGGCTGCGACCATGCCGGCTTTCCCCTGAAGCGAGAGATCGCCGACTTCGTCGCAGGCCTCGGCCATGCGGTGACGGATGTGGGCAGCCACACCCCCGACCCGGTCGACTTCCCGGACATCGCCCGGGCGGTCTGCGCCGCCGTCACCGGCAGGGCGGCCGATCGCGGACTGATGATCTGCGGCACCGGCGTCGGCGCCGCCATCGCCGCCAACAAGATCCGCGGCATCCGCGCCGCCGTCTGCCATGACGTGCATTCGGCGCATCAGGCGGTCGAGCATGACGACGTCAACGTCATGTGCGTCGGCGCCCAGATCGTCGGCCCCTGGCTGGCGCGCGACCTGGTCGCCGCCTATCTCGCCGCCGAGTTCGACCCCAGCGAGGATTTCAGGCGCCGGGTCGAGAAGCTGGCGCAGATGGAGCGGGAGGGCTGAGCCATGGCGGAGCCCCATACGGTCGGCTTCATCGGCCTCGGCACCATGGGCCGCGAGATGGCGGCCAACCTGCTGCGCGCCGGCCATGCGGTGCGGGCGTTCGACGTGCTGCCGACGGCGGTCGAGGCGCTGGCGGCGAAGGGCGCAATCCCCACCGCCAGCGTGGCCGAGGCAGCGGAGGGCGCCGACATCGTCGTCACCATGCTGCCCGACACGCCGCAGGTGGAGGAGGTCGTATACGGCCCCGGCGGGCTGCTGGCAGCGCCGCCGCGCGGCCGGCTGGTGGTCGACATGAGCACGATCTCGCCGCAGGCGGTGCGGCGGATGCATGCCGACCTCGCCGCCGCCGGCATCGACCTGCTGGACGCCCCGGTCTCCGGCGGGCCGCAGGGCGCCCGCGCCGCCACCCTGACGATCATGGCCGGCGGCGCCCGGCCCGCCTTCGACCGCGCCTTGCCGGTGCTGCGCGGCATGGGCACCACCATCACCCATGTCGGCGACAGCGGCGCCGGCCAGACCGTGAAGCTGTGCAACCAGCTGATCTGCGGCATCAACCTGCAGGCGATCTGCGAGGCGCTGGCGCTGGGCCGGGCCTGCGGCGTCGACCTGCGGCAGATGCGCGAGGTGCTGCTCGGCGGCTCCGCCGCCTCCTGGATGCTGGACAAGTTGGGCCCTGCGATGATTGCAGGCGACGCCGGCGCCGGCTTCCGCATCGACCTGATGCTGAAGGACCTGCGCCTGGTGCAGGAGCTGGCCTTCGGCAAGGCCGTGCCCCTGCCCGCCACGGCGCTGGTCACCAGCCAGTATCTCGACGCCCGCGCCCATGGCGAGGGCGGCAACGGCAACCAGGCCCTGTTCCGCGTCTATGACCGCATGACCGGGCAGGCCCCCTCCCCCGGCGGCGGATAGAGGAGCCGGCGATGGGCGTGTCCCTCGATTTCTCCGTCGTGCTCGAGCGCTGGCCGATGTTCCTGGACGGCGCCTGGCTGACCATCCGCCTGGCGCTGGCGTCGACCGTACTGGGCTTCGCGCTCGGCACGCTGTGCGCGGTCGGCCGGCGCGGCCGGTCGGCCTGGCTGTCGCGGCTGTGCGGCGTCTATGTCGAGGCGATCCGGAACACGCCCTTCCTGGTGCAGATCTTCGTCGTCTATTTCGGCCTGTCCAGCCTGGGCCTGTCGCTGCCGGCCGTCACCGTCGCGGTGATCGCGCTGACCATCAATGTCGGCGCCTACACCGCCGAGATCATGCGCGCCGGCTTCGAGTCCATCCACAAGGGCCAGATCGAGGCCGGGGAGTGCCTGGGCCTGTCGCGGGTGCAGATCTACTGGCACGTGGTGCTGCGCCCGGCGATGGAGCGGGTCTACCCCGCTTTGACCAGCCAGTTCGTGCTGCTGATGCTGGCCTCCTCCGTCGTCTCGCAGATCTCGGCCGAGGAGCTGACGGCGGTCGCCAACTTCATCCAGTCCGACACCTACCGCGCCTTCGAGACCTACATCGTCGTCGCGCTGCTCTACATCGCCCTCTCGCTCCTCATGCGGGCCGGCTTCTGGGGGCTGGGCCTGGTGCTGTTCCCGCGCCGCCGCCGGCTCGGCACGCCGCTCTGACCCGCGAGGACGCCATGCAGACCGGACTGAACCTCAACCATCTCGACTTCCTGCTGCAGGGGGCGCTCTGGACCCTGGTGCTGTCGCTGATGGCGCTGATCGGCGGCGGCCTGGTCGGCTTCGGGGTCGCCCTCGGCCGCATCGCGCCGAGCCGCCTGCTGCGCGCCGCCGTCGGCGGCTACGTCCATCTGATCCAGGGCACGCCGCTCCTGGTGCTGCTGTTCCTGACCTATTTCGGCCTGCCGACGCTCGGCATCGAGGTGCCGCCGCTGCTGGCCGCCGGCGTGTCGCTGACCATCTATGTCAGCGCCTATCTCGGCGAGATCTGGCGTGGCTGCCTGGAGGCCGTGCCGAAGCCGCAATGGGAGGCGGCGGAGTGCTTGGCGCTGAGCCGCGCCCAGCGCCTGTTCAAGGTGATCCTGCCGCAGGCCGTGCGCATCGCCACGCCGCCGACCGTCGGCTTCATGGTGCAGATCATCAAGAACACCTCGCTGGCCTCGGTGGTCGGCTTCGTCGAGCTCGCCCGGGCCGGGCAGATCGTCAACAACTCCATCTTCCAGCCCTTCGCGATCTACATGGTGATCGCCGTCCTCTACTTCGCCATGTGCTACCCGATCTCGCTCCTGAGCCGGCGGCTGGAGCGCCGGACGGGTCCCGCGCCGCGGCTGAAGCCGGCCCTCGCCTGAACGGGCCTCGAAAAGACATCTGGGAGAGAACGCGATGACCGCGATGGTGACGCTGCAGGACGTGCGCAAGAGCTTCGGCGACCTGACCGTGCTCGACGGCGTGTCCTTCGCCGTCGGCAAGGGCCAGGTCACGGCCCTGATCGGCCGCAGCGGGTCGGGCAAGAGCACGGCGCTGCGCTGCATCGACCGGCTGGAGACGATCGACGGCGGCGAGATCACGGTCTGCGACCACAAGGTCAGCGACCCGGAGATCGACCTGCGCCGGCTGCGGCTGGACGTCGGCATCGTGTTCCAGAGCTACAACCTGTTCCCGCATCTGACCATCGAGCAGAACATCACCCTGGCCCCGGTCTCGGTGAAGAAGGTGCCGCGGGCCGAGGCCCGGGCCCTGGCCCGCGGCGTGCTGGACCAGGTCGGCCTCGGCGAGAAGGCCGACGCGTATCCCGAGCAGCTGTCGGGCGGCCAGCAGCAGCGCGCCGCCATCGCCCGGTCGCTGGCGATGCAGCCCAAGGTGATGCTGTTCGACGAGGTCACCTCGGCCCTCGACCCCGAACTGAAGGGCGAGGTGCTGAAGGTGATGGAG
Source organism: Inquilinus sp. NPDC058860 (assembly GCF_042743185.1). NCBI lineage: Bacteria > Pseudomonadati > Pseudomonadota > Alphaproteobacteria > Rhodospirillales > Rhodospirillaceae > Inquilinus > Inquilinus sp. NPDC058860. The sequence goes on from NZ_JBHYMS010000046.1 coordinate 51,856, forward strand.
GACCTGGCCGCGCGCGGCATGACGATGATCATGGTCACCCACGAGATGGGCTTCGCCCGCCGGGTGGCGGACCGGATCGTCTTCATGCATCGCGGCCGGGTGCACGAGCAGGGGCCGGCCGAGATCCTGGCCCGCCCCGAAACGCCGGAGCTGCAGCAGTTCGTCGCCAACGAGCTCTGAGCCCCGGCCGTCCAACCAGAACGAGAGACATGGAGGAGACGCAGATGCAGCCGTCAATCCGCTGGGGCCGGGCGATCGCCCTGGCCTGCGCCCTGAGCCTCGGGGCCCTGACTTTCGGTATCGGGGCCGCACATGCAGACGCGCTCGATGATATCATGGCCGCCAAGAAAATCCGGATCGCGACGGACCTGGCCATCCCGCCCTCGGGCATGATCGACGGCCAGATGAAGCCGACCGGCTCCGACGTCGAGACCGCGCAGCTCCTGGCCCAGGATTGGGGGCTGGAGCTGGAGTTCGTGCAGACCACCGGCGCCACCCGCATCCCGAACGTGCAGACCGGCAAGGCCGACATCATCATCTCGACCCTGTCGGTGACGCCGGAGCGGGCGAAGGTGATCGACTTCTCCAAGCCCTACGCCGCGCTGCAGTCGGTGATCGGCGCCCCGAAGGACGCCCCGATCAAGGACTGGGCCGACCTGCAGGGCAAGTCGGTGACCGTCACCCGCGGCACCACCCAGGACACGGAGCTGACCAAGCTGGCCTCGGAGAAAGGCTTCCAGGTGGTGCGCTACGACGACGACGCGACCATGGTGACCGCCGCCGTCTCCGGCCAGGCCCAGATCGTCGCCACCTCGGCGACGCTGGTGAACCAGATCCGGGAGAAAAGCCCCGACCGCGCCTTCGAGCCCAAGTTCCTGATCCGCACCTTCGACCTCGCCATCGGGCTGCGCAAGGGCGAGCCGAAGCTGATGGAGAAGCTGAACGAATGGGTGTCGGCCAACCTGAAGAACCGCAAGCTGAACGACATCTACCAGAAGTACCACGGCTCGCCGCTGCCGGAGGCGATGCTGCAATAGGACCGCCGCCCCGCCGTGTCCCGGTCGGGCGGATGGCCTCACATCCGGATGATGATGTCGACCTCCGGCGGCCGGGCGCCCTGGGGAGACACCACGACCCGGTCGCCGATGCGCTGGAAGGTCAGGGTGACCTGCCGCTCGCCGACCGGCAGCGCCTCGACCGTCAGGGTCTCGATGCCGATCGGCAGATGCGGCCGGTCGATACGGATGCGGTTGCGGGCGCCGTCGACCCGGAGGCCGAGGCAGGCCTGCAGGGTCATGAACACGGCGCCCGAGGCCCAGGCCTGCGGCAGGCAGGCCACCGGATAGGCGATCGGCTCCTCGCCGCGCACCCGCGGGAAGCCGCAGAACAGCTCCGGCAGCCGCATGTCGAAGTTCACCGCCGTCTCGAACAGGCCGCTGAGCAGCCGGACCACGCCGGCGCGCTCGCCGTAGCGGGCCAGGCCGGCGGCGCAGAGCGCCCCGTCATGCGGCCAGACCGAGCCGTTGTGATAGGACATCGGGTTGAAGTTGGCCTCGCCGCGGGCCAGGGTGCGGACGCCCCAGCCCGAATAGAACGGCGTGTCCAGCAGCTGGCGCGCGACGCTGGCCGCCCGCTCCGGCGCCGGCAGGCCGCAATACAGCAGGTGCCCGGCGTTCGAGGCGCGGACGCGGCAGGGATCGCCGTGGCCGTCCAGCGCCAGGGCGTAGAAGCCCAGATCCTCCATCCAGAACCGGCTCTCGACCGCGACACGCAGCGCCTCGGCCCGCACCCGCCACCGCGTCGCCTCGTCGGCCAGCCCGCGCTGGGCCGCCAGATCGCCCATGGTGCGCAGGGCGGCGAAGGCATAGCCCTGCACCTCGACCAGCGCGATCGGGCCGTCCGGGAAGCGGCCGTCGGCGTGGAAGACGGAATCGTGGCTGTCCTTCCAGCCCTGGTTCGACAGCCCCTTCTCCGAGCTGCGGGCATAGTCGAGGAAGCCGCCGTCGTTCCCGTCCGCCACCCGCTCGACCCAGCCGACGGCACGCAGCAGCGCCGGCCACAGCTCGTCGATCAGCGCCAGGTCGCCGGTCCGGCTCGCATAGGCGCCGGCCAGCATGATGAAGAGCGGCGTGGTGTCGACGCCGCCGTAATACTCGGCGAAGGGCAGCTCGCCGAGCGCGACCATCTCGCCCCGGCGCGCCTCGTGCATGATCTTGCCGGGCTGGGCGTCCTTGAAGGCGGACGCCTCCAGCGCCTGGCGCGATGCCAGGAAGCGCAGCACGCCCTGTGCCAGCGCCGGGTTCAGCCACAGCGTCTGCAGCGCGGTGATGATCGCGTCGCGCCCGAAGGTGGTCGAGAACCAGGGGATGCCGGCATAGGGATAGGGCCCGGTCGGCAACTCGGTGACCAGCAGCGACAGGTCGGCCCGCGACTTCTCGATCCAGTCGTTGAACAGCCGGCCGGAGCTGCGCAGGACCGTGCCATGGCGCGACAGGGCCCGCATGCGCCGCTTGGCCTGGGCCATGGCATGGCGGAACCGGGCCCGGCCCGGCGGCTCGCCCGCCTCCTCCACCCCGACCTCGACATACAGGTCGAAGGCGCCGTGGCCCGGCAGCCGGAACAGGAACTCCGCGGTGTCGCCGTCGAGACGCTTCGGCGCCTCCGAGAACCGGATCACCGCCTGGCGGGCGATCTTGTCGAGCCCGGTGTAGCGCAGCACCACCGCATCGTCGCGGACCTTCGGCTCGGCCAGCCGCCCGCGCCGCAGCCGCGTCGCGCCGCGCACCTCGAACATGTCGCGGAAATCCGCCCCGAAGCGGATGGTGATCGGGATCTGGACCTCGGCCTGGCCGAAATTCTCGACCCGGACCTGCTCATGCAGCCGGTCGCTCCACAGCAGCGTCGACCGCTGCAGGTGGATGGCGCCCTCCGGCAGCCCCTCGTCACCCAGCGGCGACGGCGTCCGGTTGGTCGAGTGGGTGGTGAAGACGGCGTTGTCCTGGCTCAGCCCGGCGCCGAGCAAAGACGGCAGCCTGCCGCCGAGCACGACGATCAGGCGGGACAGGATGCGGGTGTCGTTGTGGAACAGCCCGTCATCGTCGCCGGCGATGTTGCCGAGGGCGTCGGCGACCAGGAAGGTGTCGCCGTGCTTCAGCGCATACATGCGCAGCGGCACACGCCGGGCCGAGGTGTCCGGCGGCGGCAGCTCCGGAACGGGCTCGCCCGGAACCAGCTGGGGCTCGGGCCGGCTCACTCGGCGGCGAGCAGGGCTGAGGGCGAGCCATCGCCGGCGAGGCGGCCGTACAGCTCGAGGTACCGCTCCGCCATCACCCGGCTGGAGAAGCGCCGCTCGAAGGTGCGGCGGATCTCGCCGCGGCCCAGCTCCGGCAGCCGCCCGACCGCCTCCACCGCCTCCTCCATCGACCGGACGATGAAGCCGGTGGTGCCGTGGTCGATCACCTCCGGCACCGCGCCGCAGGCCCAGGCGATCACCGGCGTGCCGCAGGCCATGGCCTCGATCATCACCAGGCCGAAGGGCTCGGGCCAGTCGATCGGAAACACCAGCCCGGCGGCGTTGCCGAGGAAATCCGCCTTGGCGTCGTCGCCGATCTCGCCGATGAACTCGACGAGAGGATCGGACAGCAGCGGCTCGATCGTCTCCTTGAAGTAGATCTGGTCGGCGGCGTCGACCTTGGCGGCGATGCGCAGGCGCCGGTTGGACCGGCGGGCGATCTCGATCGCCCGGTCCGGCCGCTTCTCCGGCGAGATCCGCCCGAGGAAGGCGAGATAGCCGTCCCGCGGCGAGACCGTCGGCTGGAACAGGTCCTCCGCCATGCCGTGATGCACCGTCGCCGCCCAGTTGGCGCCGGCCAGAGGCAGGCGCTGGGAGTCCGAGATCGACACCAGCGGATAGTCCGGCCAACGGCGATAGACCTCCGGCAGGTCCTTCAGGTCCAGCCGGCCGTGCAGCGTGGTCACGGTGCGGGGGGCGATCGCCTCGAACAGCGGGAAATGGATCAGGTCGACATGGAAATGGATGATGTCGAATTCGTCGGCCCGCCGCCGGACCTCGTGCAGCATCGACAGATGCGCGGCGTAATCGGATTTGAGCGGGCTGGGGTCGAGCCGGAACGCCTGGTCGCGCACCGGCACCAGCGTGGCCCGCGTGTGGGCGTCGGCGCTGGAGAACAGGGTGACGTCATGGCCGAGATCGGCCAGCGCGTCGGACAGGTGGGCGACGATCCGTTCCGTGCCGCCGTAGAGCCGGGGCGGCACCGCTTCATAGAGAGGAGCGATCTGGGCAATCTTCATCGTCGAACCTGTCCAAAATGCGCGTAGCCGATACCGGCCGCAGAGCCCGCCCTCGGCCGCACCGCCAGAAGAGCTATGAGTGCGGGCCGGCGCCCATCCCGGTCGGAGGCGCAGCGCGCCGGAGCGGCGCCGAGGCCGGCACCGGCGGGCGCGCGACGCGATCGGGCGGATAGGCCTCCCGCAGCGCCTCGGAGACGAAGGTGTTGGCGAAATCCGCGGAGGCGTCCGGGTGAACCCGGCGGAACACGTCGAGCGCCTTCTCGCACGCGGTCCACTCGTCCGCCCCCGCCTCGCGGCTGGAGCGATAGGCAGCGACCACTCTTGCGCGGATGGATGATGCGGAACCGGTCATGCGGGTCCTCTCTCTTCCAGGGGCGGCCCCGCTCACCGGGGCATGCTGATCGCGAGCGTCCGCCGGGCACCGCCTCGACCATGAAGGCCGGGGGGCCTGCCGTCGCGCTCGCATGATGAGGTCGACGCGCTTTCCAACCGGTGTGGGCCGATCTTGTTCCGAAGCTCCGGTGAATTTCTCGCCAGCTCGGCCGGTGCCGAAAAATCATCAGGGCTGTCGGATCGCGTCGGCGCCCTACGTCCTTGGATCAGCGCCGGCACCATTCCGCCGGTCCGGGACCCATATCCAGGAGAGGAACGCCGCCATGCAATCCGGTTCCCAAGCCATCAAGCCCTATCTGTTTTTCGACGGGCGCTGCGACGAGGCGCTCGAATTCTACCAGCGCACCCTCGGCGCCAGGGTCGAGCAGCTGTTCCGCTTCAAGGACGCCCCGCCGCAGCCGGAGGCGCCGCCCCAGGAGGGATGCGGCCCGATGACCGCCGACATGGCCGAAAAGGTGATGCATGCCTGCTTCACCGTCGGCGGCGCGGCGGTGATGGCCTCCGACGGCATGTGCCAGGGCAAGCCGGAGTTCAAGGGCATCTCCCTGGCCTATGAGACCGCCAGCGACGCCGAGGCGGAGAAGGTCTTCGCCGCCCTGGCCGAGGGCGGCCAGGTGCAGATGCCGATGGCCCCGACCTTCTTCTCGTCCCGCTTCGGCATGGTCGCGGACCGCTTCGGCGTGTCCTGGATGGTCACGGTGGCGCCGGCCCAGCCGGCCTGATCGGGAGGTGGGGAGGCGCCGCCGCGCCTCCCCTTCCCGCCGCGATCCATCGACGCCGTGCGGCAGCGTTGCGGCTATCAATCGTTGACGCTCGACCGGAGCCGGTCTAGTCCGGGCGGCAGAGGGGCCGGTGCGCGTCCGGCCCGCGGCTCCGGTTGCCCCCGTGCGGCTCCGGGCCATGTCTTTCCGGAACAGAATCGCTTGGAGTCCCCATGAGCCAGGAAGCAAACGGCGATCCCGGCCTGCTTCTCTTCACCTCCCTCTGCATCGGCCTGCGCGACTGGGCGAAGACCGGCTCGGGCCCGGTCCCGCGGCAGCGGCTCAACTGGAAGCACGCCACGGACCTCCTCCGGCAGGGCCGGGATGCGGAAGCCGAGGCGGAGATGCGGCGCGCCGACCCGCTGACCGCCGCCGAGGAGGACGAGGCCCGCCGCTTCGACCTCCGCGCCTTCGACAAGGCGCTGGTGGCGGCCAACGACGTGCGCGGCTGGATCGACTAGCCGTTTTCCGCCCGCCCGCTACACTGCCTCCAACAGCGAGGCGGATCGGGAGGCGCCGATGGTCAGCGAACCGAGCTATGTCAGCGGCGTCGCCGAGGCGCCGCTGCTGGGCGAGACCATCGGCCGGGCGCTGGACCGCGCCGCCGCGCGCTGGCCCGGCCGGCCGGCGCTGATCGACCGGGCCCAGGGGGCCCAGGGCATCCGCTGGAGCTGGCGCGACCTCGCCGACCGGGCCGAGGCCTTCGCCGCCGGCCTGCTGGCGCTGGGCCTGCAGCCCGGCGACCGCATCGGCATCTGGTCCTTGAACCGGGCGGAATGGGCGCTGACCCAGTTCGCCGCCGCCAAGGCCGGGCTGATCCTGGTCACGGTCAACCCGGCCTACCGGCTGGCCGAGCTGGAATACGCGCTGAACCTGGTCGGCTGCTCGGCCCTGGTCACCGCCACCGCGTTCAAGACCAGCGACTATCTCGGCATGCTGAACACCCTGGCGCCGGAGCTGGCGACGGCCGAGCCCGGCCGGCTGCGGTCGGCGAAGCTGCCGGCGCTGCGCGCCGTGATCCAGATCGGGGGGCCAAATGGCGTGGGGAGCCCCGGCACCATCCCCTTCGACAGCGTCGCCGGCCTCGGCGGCGAGAAGGAGCGGGACCGGCTGGCGCAGCTGGCCGGCACGCTGCAGTTCGACGACCCGGCCAACATCCAGTTCACCAGCGGCACCACCGGCTCGCCCAAGGGCGTGACCCTCAGCCACCACAACATCCTGAACAACGGCTGTTTCGTCGGCCGCGGCCTGGCGCTGGGCGAGCAGGACCGGATCTGCATCCCGGTGCCGCTGTACCACTGCTTCGGCATGGTGATGGGCAACCTCGCCGCCGTCACCCACGGCGCCGCCATGGTCTATCCGGGCGAAGGCTTCGACCCGCTGGCGACGCTGGCCACGGCGGCGGAGGAGCGCTGCACCGCGCTCTACGGCGTGCCGACCATGTTCATCGCCATGCTCGACCATCCGCGCTTCGGCGAGTTCGACCTCTCCGGCCTGCGCACCGGCATCATGGCCGGGTCGCCCTGCCCGATCGAGGTGATGAAGCGGGTCATCGGCCAGATGAACATCCGCGAGATCACCATCTGCTACGGCATGACCGAGACCAGCCCGGTCAGCTTCCAGAGCGCGGTCGACGACCCGCTGGAGCGGCGCGTCTCCACCGTCGGCCGGGTCCACCCGCATCTCGAGGTCAAGATCGTCGACCCCGAGGGCCGGATCGTGCCGCGCGGCGAGCGCGGCGAGCTGTGCACCCGCGGCTATTCGGTGATGCGCGGCTACTGGGACCAGCCGGACAGGACGGCGGAGGTGGTGGATTCCGCCGGCTGGATGCATTCCGGCGACCTGGCGGTGCTCGACGCCGAGGGCTTCTGCAACATCGTCGGCCGGATCAAGGACCTGGTGATCCGCGGCGGCGAGAACGTCTATCCGCGCGAGGTCGAGGAGTTCCTGTACCGCCACCCGAAGATCCAGGACGTGCAGGTGTTCGGCGTGCCCGACCCGAAATACGGCGAGGAGCTGTGCGCCTGGGTCCGGATCCGCGAGGGCGAGGCCCTCACGGCCGAGGAGGTGCGCGGCTTCTGCGACGGCCAGATCGCGCACCAGAAGATCCCGCGCTACATCCGCTTCGTCGACGCCTTCCCGATGACCGTGACCGGCAAGATCCAGAAGTTCCGCATGCGCCAGGCGATGGAGGAGGAGCTGGGGATCAAGGCGGCGGAGACGGCGTAGGAAAACATCTCTCTTTTTGTCATTGCCGGGCTTGACCCGGCAATCCAGGGGCCACCAAGAACCGCTCCGGCCGCCCCTGGATCCTCGGGTCAAGCCCGAGGATGACAGTACAAAGAGGCCGAGCCCCTTCTCCCTACCCCACCCGCGGCACCCGGCCCTCGATCGGATAGGCCGGGTCGTTGTAGCCCGGGCTCGACGGGTGGCCGGTGACGACCAGCCGGTTCACCAGCGCCTCGTCCTCCGCCGTGAAGGCATAGTCCAGCGCGCCGAGATAGTCGGCCCACTGCTCCTCGGTCCGCGGGCCGGCGATCGGGGCGGTGACGATGCGGTTGTTGAGCAGCCAGGCGACGGCGAACTGACCGGGCGTGATGCCCTGTCCCCGCGCGTGCTCCGCCAGCTCGGCGGCGATCGCCAGGCTCTCCGGCCGCCACTCCGTCTCCAGCATGCGCTTGTCCTGGCGGCCGGCGCGGCTGCCCTCCTCCGGCGCCGTGTCCGGCTTGTACTTGCCGGTCAGCACCCCGCGGGCCAGCGGGCTGTACGGCACCACGCCGAGCCCGAAATGGGCGCAGGCCGGCAGGTGCTCGGCCTCCGGCATCCGGTTCAGGAGGTTGTAGTAGGGCTGGCTGACCACCGGCCGCTCGATCCCGGCCTGGTCGCACAGCCTGCAGATCTCCGCCACCCGCCAGGAGCGGTGGTTGGACACGCCGAAATACCGGATCTTGCCCTGGCGGATCAGGTCGGCCAGCGCCGACACCGTCTCCTCCGGCGGCGTCGCCGGGTCCTCCTTGTGCAGGTACAGGATGTCGACCGTGTCGGTGCCCAGGCGGCGCAGGCTGTCCTCCACCGCCAGGAAGGCGCGGCGGCGCGACAGGCCGCGGTCGTTCGGGCCGTCGCCGGTCGGGTTCGCCAGCTTGGTCGCCAGCACCCACCAGGATCGGTGGGTGGCGATGGCGCGGCCGACGATCTCCTCCGACCGGCCGCCGGTGTAGACGTCGGCGGTGTCGATGAAGTTGATCCCCGCCTCCCGCGCCTGGTCGATGATGCGGGTCGCGGTCGGCTCGTCGGTCGGGCCGCCGAACATCATGGTGCCGAGGCACAGCGGCGACACCTTCAGCCCGCTGCGCCCGAGTCTGCGGTAGTCCATCAGCCCTCTCCTTTCGCCTGCGCGAGGCCGGGATCATGGCCCGGAACGGCGCCCCCGCGCTGCCCGTCGATCGCAGGGCAGCCGTGCCCTCGCGCCGCAGCCGATCGATCGGTGGACAGGCTATCCTGCTTCGGCGAGACAGGGGAGGAACACCAGAAGGGCGGCCCGCGGCCGACATGGAGACAGCGATGAGCACCCTTCCCCGGGCTCCGGCCCCCAGGCAGCGCCGCGGATGAGCCGCGCCGCGGCCGCCCCGCGCCCTTCGCTGATCCGCGCCGCCATCGCCGTCTCGCCGCGCAGCCTCAGCCTCGGCGAAGGCCTGCGCGCCGCCGCCTCCTGCGCCGTCGTCGTCGCCATCGGCAGCCTGCTGCACGCGCCGATCCTGGCCTGGGCCGCCATCGCCGCGTTCTGGACCTGCCTGGCCGATCCCGGCGGGCCGAATCGCGACCGGGTGCGGGCCCTGGCCGGCTTCACGCTCCTGTCCGGCGCCTTCGCCGTGGCCGGCGCCGCGGCCGCCGCCCAGGGCTGGCCCTGGGCCACGGCGGTCGTGTTCCTCTGCGCCCTGGTCGGCAGCGCGGTTCGGGTCTACGGCGCCGCCGCGCGGCAGATCGGCACGCTGGCGGTGGTGGCCTGCGTCGTCGCGGTCGACCATCACACCCCCACCCCGGCGGCGCTGGCCGAGTTCGCCGCCGCCTATCTCGGCGGCTGCGCCTGGGCCATGCTGCTGGCCCTGTCGATCTGGCGCATCCACCCCTTCCGGCCGGCGCGGGAGGGCATCGCCACCGTCTATCGCAGCCTTGCTGCCATGACCGCCGGGCTCGCCCGGCTCGACGCCGGCGCCGCCCCGCGCGACTGGGTGCTGCACGCGCAGCGCTACCGCCACGCCGTGCGCAGCGCGATCGAGACCGGCCGGGCGACCCTGGACCGCACCCTGCGCGGCCGCGGCCTGGCCGCGCCGTTGGAGCGGTTGCTGCTGGCGCTGGACCGGGCCGAGCGGGTCTTCGCCCGGCTGATCGCGCTGAGCGACCTGCGCCAGCACGCGTCCGGCTCCGGGCCGCAGGAGCGGCTGGCGCTGCGCCGCCTGGCGATGGTGCTGTACCGCCAGGCCCATGCCTTCGCGGCCGGGCGCGAGGACAGCGCCCCGTGGCGGCGGTCGCTGGACCGGCTGGACGGGCTGATCGGGACGCTGGACGGCGGGCCGGTCGCGGCCGGGCTGCGCGCCATCGTCGACCAGCTGCGCTCGGCCGGCGAGACGCCGGAGGTCCAGGCCCGGCCTGCCGCGGCCAGACGGTCCTGGCTCGCCCCGCTGCGGGCACAACTGAGCTGGCGGTCGGAGGTGCTGCGTCACGCCCTGCGCTGCGCCGTCGCCACCGCCGGGGCGGTGATGCTCAGCCACATCCTCGGCCTGCCCTATGCCTATTGGATGGCGATGGCGGTGGTGCTGGTGCTGCAGCCCTCGGTGGCGACGACCTGGCCGCGGGCGCTGGAGCGGGCGGTCGGCAGCGTGCTCGGCGGCGCACTGGCCGCGTTGCTCGGCCTCGTGCTGCACACCCCCCTCGCTTTGACCGCCGCGGTGTTCCCGCTGGCGATCGCGACCATGGCGGTGCGCTCGGTCAATTACGGCCTGTTCGTCTTCTTCCTGACCCCGCTGTTCGTGCTGGTGATCGAGCTGTCGCAGCCGGGGTCGAGCGAGCCTGCCCTGGCCTGGATGCGCGCCCTCTACAACGTGCTGGGCAGCGCCATCGGCGTGCTCGGCGGCCTGCTGCTGTGGCCGAGCCGCGAGGGCCGGCAGCTGCGGCCGGCCCTGGCCGCGGCGATCGAGGCCAACGGCCGCTACGCCGCCCTGGCCTTCGCGCCGGACCGCGACGAGGCGGCGATCGAGGAAGCGCGGCGCGCCGCCGGCCTGGCCAGCGGCAATGCCGAGGCGGCGCACGGCCGCACCCTGCTGGAGGCCTGGTGGCAGCGCGACGCGCTGGATGCGGCGCTGAGCATCGTCATCCTGGCACGCCAGCTGGCCGGCGCTGCCGCTGCCGCCTGGCTGCACCGCCCGGACGCGCGGGCCGGGGATGCGGCGTTCGGGCAATGGATCGGCGCCGAGACCGCGGCTTTGGCCGAAGCGCTCCGCCGCGGCACCGCCCTGCCCGCCGCCGCGCCGCCGCCGGACGGGGCGCGCGAGGATCCAGAACGGTCACGCCTGCTGCAGGAGGTCCTGCTGCTGCAGGCAGCCGCGGAGCATCTGGTGCCGACGGAACACAAACGAGTCCCCCCTCCCCTCGCGGGAGGGGGTTAGGGGG
>NZ_JBHYMS010000047.1:0-62864 GCF_042743185.1 Inquilinus sp. NPDC058860
ACCCCCTCCCCCTGGCCCCCTCCCGCGAGGGGAGGGGGGACTGATTGGGTCGGTTGTCCGAAAGAAGCGCCGTCACTTCTTCGGCAGCAGCTTGAGGCCCGGCGCCGGGGTCTCGTAGTCGTCGGAATCCTTGCCCTCGGCCGGGATCTCGATCCAGCGGTCGGCCCCGACCTCGCAGTCCTGCACCACCGGGAAGTACAGATGCTGGCCCGGCGTCAGCCCGGCGGTCAGGTAGCCGCGGAAGACGAACTCGTCATAGAACTCGTCCGGCAGCCGGCCGCCGCTCCACACCACCTCCTTCACGCCCTCGCTGGTGGGCGTGCCGTAATAGTCGTAGGAGGCGGCGTATTTGCCCTTCACCGTCTCCAGGGTCCAGCCGGGCTTCGGCATCGGCTTGACCGCGATCACCCCCTCCGGGATCTGGACGCGGATCCTGACGGTGGGCGAGCCCTCGCAGCCGTGCGGCACGCGCAGCACCGCCTTGTAGGTGGCGCCGACCGGCGCCTCCTGCGTCTCCAGCGTGACATGGGCGAAAGCCGGGGCGGACGCGGCCAGAAGGGCCACGGCGGGCAGGAAAGATTTCAGCATGGTCTATCTCCAGGTCGCCGGCTGGGCCGGCAATGGTTGAACGGGAAAAGGACTAGGTGCCGCTGATCAGGCGGCGTAATGCGGCCAGCCGCTCCGGCTCGGGCGTGCCGTAGGCGATGGTGTCGGTGAACCGGCCCTCGGCATCCATCAGATAGACCATGGCCGAATGGTCCATGGTGTAGTCGCCGTCGCCGGTCGGGACCTTGCGCCAATAGACCCGGTAGGATTTGGCCACGGCCGCGATCTCGTCCGGGCTGCCGGTCAGGCCGGTGATCCGGCGGTCGAAGGACTGCAGGTACTCCCGCAGCATCTCCGGCCGGTCGCGCTCCGGATCGACGGTCACGAACAGCAGGCGCAGCCGGCCGGCGTCGGGGCCCAGGGCCTCGAGCGCCTGCGACATCTCCCACAGCGTGGTCGGGCAGATCTCCGGGCAGTGGGTGAAGCCGAAGAACACGGCGAAGGGCCGGCCCTTCAGGTCGGCGTCGCTCAGCGTCGCCCCGGTCTGGTCGGTCAGCCGGAACGGGCCGCCCGGCAGCGCGCCGGACACCACCGGCCGGGTTGTTGGGTCCTTGGAATAGACCAGCAGGAAGCCGGCGCCTCCCACCAGGATGGCGGCGACGGCCAGCAGCACCGGCACCAGGATGCGGGGGCGCATCTCAATGCCCCGCCCCGGTCGAGCCGATGGCCTGGACGTCGAAGGTGACGGCGATCGTGCCGGCCTTCTCGAAGGTCATGGTGCCGGCGAAGCTCTCGCCCGCCTTCAGCGGCCGCTTCAGCTCCAGCAGCATCAGGTGGTAGCCGCCGGGCGCCAGGGCGGCGGTGCCGTTGGCTGGCACGGGCACGCCGCCCTCCACCGGCCGCATGGTCATGACGCCGTCCTTGACGCCCATCTCGTGGATCTCGACGCGGCCGGCGACCTCGGCCGTGACCGAGACCAGCCGGTCCGGCTCCGACCCGTCGTTGCGGATCTCGGCATAGCCGCCGCCGACCTTCGCGGCCGGCGGCGTGGCCCGGGCCCAGGGGTGGACCACCTCGATCGGGCCGGACTTGAACTCGTGCGCGGCGGCCGGGCCGAAAGCCAGCAGGGCCAGGGCGGCGGTGAGGGCGGCGCGGCGCAAACGCGCCATCGCGGACAGGGACATGGGATCTGCTCCAGGCTGGCCGGGCGGCGCATCCTTGGCGCCGGGCTCCGGCCGTGAACCGACTTGGGCCCGCCGGCGGCGGGCCCGGCTGGATCAGGCCTGGGCGGGGGGCGCTCGTGGATTGGCCGGCGACCGCTGCGGCGCGGCCGCGACCGGGGCCGGGGGCAGGGGCGCGGGCTCGGTCCGGCTGGCCAGATGCGGCACCAGCAGCACCGCGACGAAGGCCGGCACCGGCGCGCCGCTGAACATGCTGCAGCCGGTGGTGCAGCAGTCGGGCAGATGCGGATGGCCGGCCGGCAGGTCCGGACGGACGGGCCCGGAGCCGTCATCCGTGCGGCAGAGGGCGGAGAGCGGGTCGAACGCCGCCGGCGCGGCGCTGGCGCCGATGGCGAGGCCGCCGAGGATGGCCTGGACGAACAGCAGATAGGCCGCGCCGAGCGCGACCCATGATGCCCGTCTCCGTGCCGACCTCATGCGCACGTGCCAGTGCTCCCCCTTCATCCCGGCCGGGATATCACGGCCGCGGCCGGGCGCAAACCCGGCCGGTCTGCGACATGGTGCCCGCGATCAGCCCCTGAAGCCACGGGCCAGCGCGTCGGCGTTGCGGGCCAGGAGGCCGAGATCGGTGCCGACCGCGACGAAGCGGTAGCCCCAGTCGAGATAGCGCCGGGCCTCGGCCTCGACCGAGGTGAGGATGCCGGCCGGCTTGCCGATCGCGGTCAGGCGCCGCACCGCGTCCTCGATGGCGGCCTGGACCTCCGGGTGCTGGGAATTGCCGATATGGCCCAGCGAGGCCGACAGGTCGGACGGACCGATGAACACGCCGTCGACGCCGTCGACCGAGGCGATCTCCTCGATCCGCGCCAGCGCCTCGCCGGTCTCGACCTGCACCAGCACGCAGATCTCGGCATCGGCCGTCCTCAGGTAGTCCGTCACCCGGCCGTAATGGCTGCCGCGGCCACTGGTGGTGATGCCGCGGATGCCGGCCGGCGGGTAGCGGCAAGCGGCCACGGCGCGGCGCGCCTCCTCGGCCGTCTGGACGAAGGGGATCAGCAGCGCCTGGGCGCCGATGTCGAGGATGCGCTTGATCAGCACCGGGTCGTTCCAGGCCGGCCGCACGATGCCCGTGGCCGTGCCGCGTGAAGCGGCCTGGAGCTGGCCCAGCAGGCCCGGCAGGTCGTTCGGCGAATGCTCGGTGTCGAACAGGATCCAGTCGAAGCCGCTGTCGGCGACGATCTCGGCGACGATGTTGCTGCACAGGCTGCTCCACAGCCCGATCTGGGTCTGCCCCGCGGCCAGCGCCGCCTTGAACCGGTTGCGGTCGAGTTCCATCCGTCGTCCTTCCGTCTTCTTCTCTCAGTCCGGCCGCCGCGCCTCGCAGCGGCGAATGGCCGAGATGTCGCCCCGGATCTCCGCCCGGCCCTGCGCCGCCAGCTGGCGCAGCCGCCAGAAGCAGAAGGCGTCGGTGGCGAAGAAACCGGTGATCGTGCCCATCGGCTGGCCGGTCACGCGCGCCGCCGGCCGCCAGTCGGGGCCGAGCGCCGCCAGGATCTCCTGGTCATGCGCATCGATCGGGTGGGTGGTGATGGCGCCGTCCCGGTGGTGGCGCAGGCCGCCGCTGTCGGCGCGCAGCCGCTCCCACTCCGCGGCCAGCCGGGTCCGCCGCTCGGGCGCGACCGGCCGGGCCGTGGCGGCGGCGCGCGGGATGTCCTGGGGCGGCAGCATCGCCACCGCCGTCATGTCGCGGCGCCCGGCCCCGGGCAGCAGCTCGGGGCCGACCGCCACCTCCTCGACCGGCGTCGCGGCGTCGCGCAGCGCCCACAGCGCCCGGCGCAGCATCAGCTGCTCGGCGGCGCCGGTGCCGTGCCAGATCACGATCCTCTCCGCCGCGTCCGGCAGGTGCCGCAGCGCCGCCGCCTCGGCTGCCAGCTGCTCGACCAGCGCCCCGCCGGTCTCGATCGCCGTGCGGTCCTTCTCGGCCAGCAGCGCGTGCCAGAAGGCGGCGCGGGCGTCCGGCCGGTCCTCGTCGACATCGCCGAGCGGCCCGACCGCAAGGTCGTCGCGCAGGATCAGCACCGCCGAATCGGGCAGGCCTTCGCGGATCACTCCGGCGGCGCTGTCGCCGCAGCACAGATGAAGCAGGGGAACAGTCATCGCGACTCCCTCCGGGTCGGGACTATAGCAACCCGATCGCGGCGGGACAGCGCGATGCTACGACGTGACGCTTTCTGCCTCGCCCGCCGGCTCCGCGGCCGTGGGCGGCGTGCGCAGCAGCGTCGCGCCCAGCAGGGCCGCCAGGGCGGCGAAGCAGGCCCCGGCCAGGAAGGCGGCCTGATAGCCGCCGACCAGTGCGGCCGGCGCCTCGGCGCCGCCGGCCAGCAGCCCGCCGGTGCGCGACGCCGCCAGGCTGGCCAGGATCGCCAGGCCCAGCGCCCCGCCCATCATGAAGGCGGTGTTGACCATGCCGGAGGCGAGGCCGGAGTCGGTCGGCGCCACCTCGCTCATCGCCGCCAGCAGCACCGGGTTCAGCGCCATGCCGCAGCCGAGGCCGAGCAGCAGCATGCCCGGCAGCACATGCAGGGCGAAGCGGCCCTCCACCGGGGCCCAGGCGAACAGCGCCAGCCCGGCGGCCGCCAGCAGCAGCCCGATCACGATCGGCAGGCGGATGCCGAAGCGCATCACCAGCTTCGCCGACAGGCCGAGCGAGAAGGCCGCCATGATCAGGTTGGCCGGCAGGAAGGCCAGGCCGACCTCCATCGGGCCGTAGCCCAGCACCTGCTGCATGTAGAGGGCGGACAGGAAGAACCAGGCGAACATGGCGGCGGCCCACAGGACGCCGACGACATTGGCCACGGCCAGGCTGCGCAGCCGGAACAGGCCGAGCGGCATCAAGGGCGCCGCCACCCGGCTCTCGATCGCCAGGAACGCCGCCAGCAGCGCCACGGCGCCGCCGAGCAGGCCGAGCGTGCGGGCCGAGGTCCAGCCGGTCTCGTTGCCGTTGACGATGGCGTAGACCGCCAGCATCAGCGCCGCGGTCACGGTGACCGCGCCGGCGATATCGAGCCGCCCGTCCGCCGCCTCGTTGCGGGTCGCCGACAACAGCACCAGCGACAGGGCGAAGACGGCGATGCCGATCGGCAGGTTGATCAGGAAGATCCAGTGCCAGCTCAGCGCCCCGGTCAGGAGGCCGCCCAGCAGCACGCCGACGCTGCCGCCGCCGGCGGCGACGAAGCCGTAGACGCCCATCGCCTTGGCCCGGTCGCCCGGCTCGGTGAACAGGTCCATGATCAGCGACAGGGCGACGGCGGAGACGACGGCGCCGCCCAGCCCCTGCACCGCCCGGGCGGCGACCAGGAAGGCCTGGCCCGTCGCCAGGCCGCAGGCCAGCGACGCCAGGGTGAACACGGCCAGGCCGACCAGGAACAGCCGGCGGTGGCCGAACAGGTCGCCCAGCCGGCCGCCCAGCAGCAGGAAGCCGCCGAAGGTCAGCATGTAGCCGTTCACCACCCAGGCCAGGGTCGAATCGTTGAAGCCGAGATCCGCCTTGATCGAGGGCAGCGCCACGTTCACGACGGTCGAATCCAGCACGATCATCAGCACGCCCAGGCACAGCACGCCCAGCGCCAGCCAGCGCCCGTTCCGGGGCGCCACCGCGCGGGAATCGGCAGGGTGGTCCGTCATGGCGTTCTCCCCTGATGCTGTGCCGTGCGGTCGGCCGGCCTCGACGGGCGCAACCGCCACGGCCGGGCCCCGGATCGGCGGCCACGTTTCTTAACTCATGGGTTGAGTATCATGCTGGGGTCGGCCGAGGCAAGCCCCGGCCCAGAGCCATTCGGCGTCAGCTCAGGCCCTCGTGCCGCAGCGCCAGCTGCACCGCAGGCCTCGCCTCCACCCGGTCGAAATAGGCCGGCAGCGGGTCCGGCAGCGGCAGGTTCAGCGCCTTGGCCCAGCGCAGCATGACGTAGAGATAGGCGTCGGCGACGCTCATCTCCCGGCCGAACAGATAGTCGCCGTCCAGCCGCTCGGCGAGATAGGCGAAGCGCTGCGCCGCCACCTCGTCGACGATCTGCTTCTCCTGGTCGCCGGTCGGGAAGATCGACCGGATCAGCAGCTTGTGCAGCTCGGCGCCGATGAAGCTCAGCATCTCGGCCAGCCGGACCCGTCCCAGCTCGCCGCCCGGCGCCAGCTGCGGGGCGCGCTCGGCCACCCAGGTCAGGATGGCGGCGTTCTCGGTCAGCACCGTGCCGTCGTCCAGCACCAGCGCCGGGATGTAGCCTTTGGGATTGACCTTGGTGAAGTCGTCGCCCGATTCGGTCCGGCGGGTCGGGATGTCGACGCGGATCCGCTCGAACTCCAGCCCGGCCTCGTGCAGGGCGATGTGGTCGGCCAGGCTGCAGGCGCCGGGGGCGAGGTACAGTTTCATCGCAGATCCTCCTCAATGGGCCGCCCGGCGCCGCAGCAGGGCATCGAGCTTCTCCAGCAGGGAGCGCCAGCCGCCCTCGCGGATCTCCGGCTGGTCGCCGCCGTCCAGGAAAGCCGCCTGCTCGGTGAAGATCAGCCGGGTGCCGGCGCCGTCCGGCAGCAGCTCGACCGTGCTCAGCGAGGCCGAGATCCGGGTGTCGCCGCGGTCGATCGTGTAGCTGAACACGATGCGGCGGTCCGGCACGATGTCGGCGTAGCGGGTCTCGTTGCGATAGAGCGGGTCGCCGGCCGGGCCGAAGCGGCTGGTCTCGATGCCGCCGATGCGGAAGTCGAATCGCGGCTCGGCCAGCTCCCAGCCCTCGCCGGGCGCGCCCCAGGCCAGGCGGGCGGCAGGGTCGGCCCAGGCCGCGAACACCCGGGCCGGCGGCGCGTCGTAGCGGCGATCGATGGTGAAGCCGCCGTGCTGCACGGATCGTTCGCTCATGGCGTTTCCTCCCGGCCCAGCCTTATGACTCAGCCTTGTTGCTTAAGCGATGGCTTCAGTATCATGGCGGAGGCGGGCGAGGCAAGGCGACTGCCGGCGGTTTTGACCTGGACGGCAGCGGCGCGGTAGAAGCAGCCCCTTCCGGTTCCCCATCACAACACCTCCGGTCGTTCGATGATCTCCATCAGCCAGCGCATCGCCGACGAGCTCTCCGTGCGCGAGGCCCAGGTCGCGGCCACGGTCGAGCTGCTCGACGGCGGCGCGACCGTCCCCTTCGTCGCCCGCTACCGCAAGGAGGCGACAGGCGGGCTGGACGACGCCCAGCTGCGCACGCTGGACGAGCGGCTGCGCTATCTGCGCGAGCTGGAGGAGCGGCGAAAGACGATCCTCGACAGCATCGCCGAGCAGGGCAAGCTGGACGACGCGCTGCGCGCCCAGATCGAGGCGGCCGAGACCAAGGCCCGGCTCGAGGACATCTACCTGCCCTACAAGCCGAAGCGCCGGACCAAGGCGATGATCGCCCGCGAGGCCGGGCTGGAGCCGCTGGCCGATGCGCTGCTGTCCGATCCCGGCCGCGACCCGCAGGAGGCGGCCGCCGCCTTCGTCGACGCCGAGAAGGGCGTGGCCGACGCGGCCGCGGCGCTGGACGGCGCCCGGTCGATCCTGGTCGAGCGCTTCGGCGAGGATGCCGACCTGATCGGCGCCCTGCGCGAGGAGGCGTGGACCCGCGGCCGGCTGCTGTCCAAGGTGCGCGAGGGCAAGGAGCAGGCGGGCGCCAAGTTCTCCGACTATTTCGACTATGCCGAGAAGCTGACCAGGCTGCCCTCGCACCGCATCCTGGCCCTGTTCCGGGGCGAGAAGGAGGAGGTGCTGTCGCTGACGCTCGAGCCGGAGGAGGTGCCCGACTCGGCGGACCGCAAGGCCCCGGGCCTGTACGAGCAGCGCATCGCCCGCCGCTTCGGCATCGCCGACCAGGGCCGGCCGGGCGATGCCTGGCTGGTCGAGACGGTGCGCTGGGCCTGGCGCACCAAGATCCTGGTCCATCTCGACATCGACCTCCGGCTGCGCCTGTGGCAGGCGGCGGAGGAGGAGGCGGTGAAGGTCTTCGCCGGCAACCTGCGCGACCTGCTGCTGGCGGCGCCGGCCGGCACCCGCGCCACCATGGGCCTCGACCCCGGCTTCCGAACCGGGGTGAAGGTCGCGGTGGTCGACGCCACCGGCAAGGTCGTCGCCACCACTGCGATCTTCCCGCACGAGCCGCAGAAGCGCTGGGACGACTCGATCGCCACCCTGGCCGAGCTCGCCAAGGCCCATGCGGTGGACCTGGTCGCCATCGGCAACGGCACGGCGTCGCGCGAGACCGACAAGCTGGCCGCCGAGCTGATGAAGCGGCATCCGGAGCTGACGCTGACCAAGGCGGTGGTGTCGGAGGCCGGGGCCTCGGTCTACTCCGCCTCCGCCTTCGCCTCGCAGGAGCTGCCGGAGCTCGACGTGTCGCTGCGCGGCGCGGTGTCGATCGCCCGCCGGCTGCAGGACCCGCTGGCCGAGCTGGTGAAGATCGACCCGAAGTCGATCGGCGTCGGCCAGTACCAGCACGACCTCAGCGAGACCAAGCTGTCGCGCTCGCTCGACGCCGTGGTCGAGGATTGCGTGAACGCGGTCGGGGTCGACCTCAACACCGCCTCGGCGCCGCTCCTGGCCCGGGTTTCCGGCGTCGGCGAGGGGCTGGCCCAGAACATCGTGCAGCACCGCGACGCCAACGGCCCGTTCCGGGTCCGCGCAGCCTTGAAGGACGTGCCGCGGCTCGGGCCCAAGGCGTTCGAGCAATGCGCCGGCTTCCTGCGCATCCCGAACGGCGACGACCCGCTCGACGCCTCGGGCGTGCACCCCGAGGCCTATCCGGTGGTGCGCCGGATCATCGAGGCCACGGGCGGCGAGATCAAGGCGCTGATCGGCGACAGCGCCACCCTGCGCGGGCTGGAGCCGGAGCGCTTCACCGACGACAGCTTCGGCGTGCCGACGGTGACCGACATCCTGCGCGAGCTGGAGAAGCCGGGCCGCGACCCGCGCCCGGCCTTCAAGACCGCCAGCTTCAAGGACGGCGTCGAGAAGCTGACCGACCTGCAGCCCGGCATGGTGCTGGAGGGCGTGGTCACCAACGTCGCGGCCTTCGGCGCCTTCGTCGACATCGGCGTGCACCAGGACGGGCTGGTGCACATCTCGGCGATGTCGAAGACCTTCGTGAAGGACCCGCGCACGGTGGCCAAGCCGGGCGACGTGGTGAAGGTCAAGGTGCTGGAGGTCGACGTGCAGCGCAAGCGCATCGGCCTGACCATGCGGCTCGACGACGACGGCCAGTCCCGCCCGCCGCGCCGCGAGAACGGCGCCCCGGGCGGGCGGCACGACGGGCGGCCGCGGCAGGATCGGCCCGGACAGCCGGAGCAGGGCCGTGGCGGCCAGGGGCGCGGAGGGCCGGGCCGCGACGGTCAGGGCCAGCCGCGCCGCGGCCGTCCGGACCAGGATTCCGGATCGCAGCGCCCGGCCCAGCCGAAGCCGCAGCAGCCGCAGAAGCCCCGCGCGCCGGCGCCGGAGCCGGACGGCGCCATGGCCGAGGCCCTGCGCCGCGCCGGCCTGGTGACCAGCAAGCGCAGCTAGCCCGTTCGGCGGATCCTGCTGATCATCGGCGGAATATTCGCCGTATTCTCCTGAGGCCCCAGGATATCCGGGGCGTTTCGCCGCGGCACGGGCCTTGCTCGTCCCCCGTCACACGGCCTTCGCCGTGAAGGGGGACGACCATGAGATCCATTGCCGCAATGCTGGCCGCCGCCGCTGTCGCGCTGGTCGCAACCGATGCCGGCGCCGCCGGCCTGACGCTGATCGACATACCGGCCCGCGGCGACATGCCGGCCCTGACGGGCGGGGTCTGGTATCCCTGCGCCGCCGCCCCGGCGGAGATCGGCTTCGGCCCGCTCAGCGTGACGGCGGTGCGGGACTGCCCCGTCACCGGCAGCGGCCACCCGCTCGTGGTGATGTCGCACGGCGTCGGCGGCTGGTTCGGGGGCCATCACGACACCGCCGAGGCGCTGGCCGATGCCGGCTTCATCGTCGCCGCGATCAACCACCCGCTGGACAGCGGCCAGTCGAAGATCCGGCGCCCGGGAGACATCGTCGCCATGATCGAGCGGCCGCAGGACATCAGGCGGCTCGTCGACCACATGCTCACCGACTGGCCAGAGTCGGGGCGCATCGATCCGGAGCGGATCGGCGCCTTCGGCTTCTCCAGGGGCGGCTATACGGTGCTGGCGGCCATCGGCGGGACCCCGGATTTCCGGATGGTCCTCTCGAACTGCCCGACCTATCCCGGCAATCGCTGGTGCGAGCAGATCCGCGACGGCTCCGCCCTGGCCGAACCGCCCGCCCGCGACGCCCGGATCAAGGCCGCCGTGATCGCCGACCCGGCGCTCGGCTTCACCTTCACCCCGGCCGGTCTGGCGGATGTGGCGGTCCCGGTCCAGCTCTGGGCGTCCGAGCATGGCGGCGACGGCGTGCTGCCCCGCGATGCCGCGGCGGTCGACCGGGGCCTGCCGACGAAGCCGGACTACCGGGTGGTTCCCGGGTCCGGCCATTTCGCCTTCCTCGCGCCGTGCGGCACAGCACTCGCCAAGGCGGTCGCCGACTTCGGCGAGCCGGAGGTCTGCGCCGATGCGGACGGCTTCGACCGCGTGGCGTTCCACCGGCAGTTCAACGCGGCCGTTCTCGCGTTCTTCGACCGCCGGCTTCTGCGGACGAAGACGCCCTGACCCGCCGATGGGCGGGCGCCTGCGGCACCCGGCCCGGCGTCAGCAGGCCTCCCGCAGCCGCAGCCGCGGGGCGACCCGCGGCGAAGGCAGCCCGCACCCGTCCTCCGGCGGCCCGGCCGCGGCGGGCTTCGCCGTCGCGGCCTCCTGCTCCGCGGCGAACGCCTCCAACTCCGCCGCCACCGACGGCGACAGATGGCGGAACCGCCCGCCCAGCCTGATCTGCATCAGATGGCCGACCAGCGGGAACCCGGTCATGAGGGACATGACGGCCTCCTTTGAATCGATTTTTTGAATCGATTCATAATCGCGCCAGCAGCCGCCGGCGTCAAGGAGTTTTTGAATCGGTTCAAAATCGGGGCTAGGGTGGCGGCATGCCCGAGGACGCGCCGCCACTCAAGCCCAAGGCCCGCCTGCGCGACATCGCCGCCGCGGCGGGCGTGGCGCAGGGCACCGTCTCCAATGTCTTCAACCATCCCGAGCGGGTCAGCGACGCGATC
Source organism: Inquilinus sp. NPDC058860 (assembly GCF_042743185.1). NCBI lineage: Bacteria > Pseudomonadati > Pseudomonadota > Alphaproteobacteria > Rhodospirillales > Rhodospirillaceae > Inquilinus > Inquilinus sp. NPDC058860. Next base: position 10,934 of record NZ_JBHYMS010000047.1, read on the forward strand.
CGCGACAAGGTGATGACGGCGGCCGGGGCGCTCGGCTACCAGGGGCCGGACCCGCTGGCCCGGATGCTGCGCACCGGCCACATCGGCACCGTCGCCGTGATGATCCCGGAAGGCCTCGGCTACGCCTTCGGCGATCCGGCGGCGCTGGCCCTGATCCAGGGCGTCGCCGCGGTGTGCGACGAGACCGGGCGCGGCATCTCGGTCTATGCCGCCTCGGATGTGGAGGCGGCGCGCCGGGCCCTGGCCTCGGCCGCGGTCGACGGCTTCATCATGTACTGCATGGAGGAGGAGCCGGGCGTCCTCGACATCATCAAGAGCCGCGGTCTGCCGGTGGTGACGGTCGACCAGCCGCTGGTCGAGGGCTGCCGCACCGTCACCGTCGCCGACCGGACCGGCGCGGAAGCGTCGGCCCGGCACCTGCTCGAACTCGGCCACCGCCGGGTCGGCGTGCTGTCGATGGAGCTGATGCCGGATTCGCGGGAGGGCGCGGTGTCGCTGCGCCGCATCCGCGACTCGATCTACGACGCCTGCCAGCAGCGGCTCTACGGCTATCTCGACGTGCTGGCCGGGGCCGGCGTCCCGGCCGGGCAGGTGGCGATCGAGGAATGCCTGTTCGAGGCCGAGTCGATCGAGCGCAGCATGCCGCGGCTGATGCGGCGCCAGCCGGGGCTGACCGCGATCCTCGCCACCTGCGACCGGCTGGCGCTGTGGGCCATGGACTGGCTGGCGCGGCAGGGGCTGTCGGTGCCGGGCGACGTCTCGGTGATCGGCTTCGACGACATCGCCGCGGCCGCCAACTCCCGGCCGCCGCTGACCACCATCCGCCAGCCGCTGGTCGAGAAGGGGCGGGCGGCGGCGGAGCTGCTGATCGACCCGCGCGGCCGCCAGGAGATCCATTTCGGCACCGAGCTGGTGCTGCGCGCCTCGACCGGGCCGGCGAAGGGCTGATCCGCAGGTTTCGGCGCTGTGCTATGCCCCGACCAGGGCCGGCAGCGCCGCCAGCGTGTCGACCTCGCGGTCCGGCGCGCCGGGCAGGCGCTCCCGCGGCTGCCGGCTGCGGTTGCACCAGACCACCTGCATGCCGAAGGCCGAGGCGCCGTAAGCGTCCCAGCCGTTCGACGACTGGAAGGCGATCGCCCGCGCCGGCAGGCCGAAGGCGTCGAGCGCCAGCTGATAGACGCTCGCATGCGGCTTGTAGGCGCCGGCCTGCTCCACCGACAGCAGCGCGTCGAACTGCCCTTGCAGCCCGGCCCCGGCGACCAAGGCGTCGAGCATCCGCGGCGTGCCGTTGGACAGGATCGCGGTCTTCAGCCCGGCGGCGCGCAGCCTTCGCAATACCTCCGGCACCTCCGGATAGGGATCCAGAGTCAGGTACAGCTGCATCAGCCGGTCCCGCAGACCGGGCCGGCCGATCGCCAGCGCCTCCAGCGCGAAGTCCAGCGCGTCGCCGGTCACCTGCCAGAAATCGGCGTGGCGGCCCTGCACCGCCCGCAGCCAGGTGTAGGCCAGCTGCTTCTCGCGCCACAACGCCGCCAGCGGGCCGGCCTTGTCGCCCAAAAGGTCGGCGCTGCGCCGGGCGGCGGAGGCGGTGTCGAACAGCGTGCCATAGGCGTCGAAGACGCAGGCCTTCACCCCGGTCAGCGGTGTCATGGCTCGTCCCCCTTTGTCGGCAACGGACGGGCCATCATAGCGCTACACCGCGTTCGGCAGCGGCCGGCCGGCGAAGAAGTTGTCCAGGCTCTCGATCGTCATCCGGCACATCTCGCGATGCGCGGCCTCGGTCAGGCTGGCGATGTGCGGCGTCAGCACCACGCTCTCCAGCCGCTTCAGCGCCTCCGGCACCTCGGGCTCGTGCTCGAACCCGTCGAGGCCGGCGCCGGCGATGGTCCCGGCCTCCAGCGCCGCGATCAGCGCCGGTTCGTCCAGCACCTCGCCGCGGGCGATGTTGATCACATGGCCCCGCGGCCCCAGCGCCTCCAGCACCGGCTGGTTGACGATGCCGCGGGTGCTCTCGTCCGAGCGGCAGGAGACGACCAGGATGTCCGCCCACTCGGCCAGCGACGCCAGGCTGTCATGCCAGGCCCAGGGCACGCCCGGCTTCGGCCGGCGGTTGTGGTAGGCCACCTCCATGTCGAAGGCGGCGGCGCGGCGCGCCACCTTCTCGCCGATCGCGCCGAGGCCGAGGATGCCGACCCGGCGGCCGCCCAGGCCGGTTGAGATCAGCTCCGCCGGCGCGGCGGCGCGGGTCCAGCGCCCGGCGCGGAGATAGCGGTCGCCCTCGCCCAGCCGGCGCACGCTGGCCAGCAGCAGGGCCAGCGCCATGTCGGCGACGCAGGCGGCGTTGGCGCCGGTGTTGCTGGTGACGGCGACGCCCCGTTCCCGCGCGGCCGCCACGTCGATCCGCTCATAGCCCGAGCCGTAGCAGGCGATGATGCCGAGGTTCGGCAGCCGCTCGATCAGCGCCCGGTCGATGCCGATCACGCCGATGGTGACCACGCCGCGGATGCGGTCGGCCTGGGGCAGCGGGCCGGCGGCGGCGCTCGCCCGCGAATGCTCGACCAGGTCGAAGCGCTCGCGCATCGGGCGAAGCGACGCCTCTGGCATGCCGGGGTGGAGATGCAGGACGGTTTCGGACACGGGCGGGATTCCATCGCCGGGGGATCGGCCCCGTCCTAGCACGGGAGTCCGCGGCGGGCATCAGGGTCTTGCGCCCGGCGGCGCCGCGGGGCAGCGTGGGACATCCCGTCGGAGGCTTGTCGATGCTGGCCCGACTGCTTGCCCTGGTGCTGATCATGATCGCGACCCCCGCCGCGGCCCGGCCGCTCGACTGGTCCGCCGTGCCGCTGCCGAAGCTGGAAGGCGGCGCCTTCGCCCCGGACGCCTTCGCCGGCAAGGTGGTGCTGGTGGTCAACACCGCCTCCTTCTGCGGCTACACCAGGCAGTATGCCGGCCTGCAGGAGCTGTGGGCCCGGCACCGCGACGGCGGCTTCGTGCTGCTCGGCGTGCCGTCGAACGATTTCGGCGCGCAGGAGCCGGGCTCGGAAGGCCAGATCAAGGAGTTCTGCGAGACCACCTTCGGCATCGATTTCCCGATGCTGGCCAAGCAGCCGGTGGTCGGCGCCGACGCCCATCCGCTGTACCGCTGGGCGGCGCAGCAGGATGCTGCCGCGGCGGTGCCGAAATGGAACTTCCACAAGCTCCTGATCGGCCGCGACGGCACCCTGCTGGCCGCCTTCCCCAGCGCCGCCGAGCCGACCGGGCCGGAGGTGACGAAGGCGGTCGACGCGGCGCTGGCCCGCTAACCCTCCGTCCCCAGCCGTTCCAGCAGCGTCGCCAGCGACGGGCGCAGGCGGCGCAGCTCGGCGCGGTGGATGGCGGACAGGCCGGCCAGCACCGCCTCGGCCCGGTCGGTCAGCGCGACCAGGGCGCGGCGTCGGTCCGCCGGGTCCGCCTCGCGCCGCACCAGCCCCAGCGCCTCCAGCCGGTCGACCAGCCCGACCGTGCTGTGATGTCGCTGCACCAGCTGCTCCGCCAGCTCGCCGATCGTCACCCGGTCGCGACCCACAAAACCCTTGATCGCCAGCAGCGCCTGGTGCTGCTGCGGCGTCAGCCCGGCCGACTTCGCCGCCTCGCCGCTGAAGTCCAGGAAGCGCCGCAGCGCATGGCGGAATGCCGCCAGCGCCTCGTAATCCGCCTTGCTCAAGGCCTGGGTCATCGCGCCGCGCATCCTCGCTCTTGAAAATATATCGTACTGCGATATTTATCCGGCGTCCGGGCTCGAAGACCGGATGTCCCTTGATCCTCCGGAACCCGGCCCGATGTCGAGACCCGCAGACCCGGCGGCGCCTGCGCCCGCTGCCCTTCCCACCCGCTCCGCCAGGCTCGGCGACTTCACCTTCGACCGCGGCGCCCTCAGGCTGATCGCCATGGCGCCGGTGGTCGGCACGGCGGGAACCGCCGCCGCCTGGGCGCTGCTGCAGCTGATCGCGCTGGTCACCAACCTCGCCTATTTCGGCCGGCTGTCGACCGCCGCGGTCGATCTCGGCCGGTCGCCCTGGGGCCTCGCCGCGGCGCTGGTGCCGCCGGTCGGCTGCCTGATCATCGGCCTGATGGCGCGCTACGGGTCGGAGAAGATCCGCGGCCACGGCATTCCGGAGGCGATCGAGGCGATCCTGATCGGCAGCAGCCGGATCCAGCCCAAGGTGGCGGTGCTGAAGCCGTTGTCCTCCGCCGTCTCGATCGGCACCGGCGGCCCGTTCGGCGCCGAAGGCCCGATCATCATGACCGGGGGCGCGCTGGGGTCGCTGTTCGCCCAGCTGTTCCACCTGACGGCGGCGGAGCGGAAGACCCTGCTGGTCGCCGGCGCCGCCGCCGGCATGACCGCGATCTTCGGCACGCCCGTGGCCGCGGTGCTGCTGGCGGTCGAGCTGCTGCTGTTCGAATGGAAGCCGCGCAGCCTGATCCCGGTCGCCACCGCCGCCATCGTCGCCGCGGCCTGGCGCCCGCTGGCGTTCGAGGCCGGGCCGCTCTTCGCCTTCAGCGGCATGGTCGACCTCTCCGGCCCGGCGCTCCTCGCGGTGATCGGGGTCGGCATCGCCGCCGGCTTCGGCTCCGGCCTCCTCACCGCGCTGGTCTACGGCTTCGAGGATCTGTTCGAGCGGCTGCCGATCCACTGGATGTGGTGGCCGGTGTTGGGCGGCGTCGCCATCGGCCTCGGCGGGCTGATCGAGCCCGCGGCGCTCGGCGTCGGCTACGACTCGATCCGCGCCCTGCTGGCCGGCCACCTGCCGCCGGGCGACGTGCTGCGCCTGCTGGTGGTGAAGGCGCTGATCTGGTCGGTCGCGCTCGGCTCCGGCACCTCGGGCGGCGTGCTGGCGCCGCTGCTGATCATGGGCGGGGCGCTCGGCGCGCTCGAGGGCACGGTGCTGCCCGGCGGCAGCGGCGTCTGGGCCCTGCTCGGCATGGCGGCGATGATGGGCGGCACCATGCGCTCGCCGCTGACCGCCGCCGTGTTCGCGGTCGAGCTGACCGGCGACCTGGCGCTGCTGCCGGCGCTGCTGGCCGCCTGCATCGCCGCCTACGCCGTCACCGTGCTGCTGCTGAAGCGGTCGATCCTGACCGAGAAGATCGCCCGGCGCGGCCACCACATCCTGCGCGAATACATCGTCGATCCGTTCGAGCTGACCCGCGTCGGCGACGTCATGGTGGCGCGGGTCGACACCCTGCCGGCGGCGATGCCGGTCGACGACGCCGTCGCCTTCTTCACCGACGAGAGCGGCCCCCGGCACAAGAGCTACCCGGTGGTCGACGAGGCCGGCCGCCCGGTCGGCATGGTGGCGCGGGCCGACGTGCTGCGCTGGACCGTCTCCGGCTGGCCGCGCGGCACCAGCCTGGCCGACGCCGTCTCGGGCGGGCCTTTGGTGCTCGGCCACCCGGACGAGATGGTCGGCCTGCTGGCGGACCGGATGGCGGAGGCGGATGCCGGCCGCGTGCCCGTCACCCGGCGCGAGGATGGCGCGCTGGTCGGCATCGTCGCCCGCAAGGACCTGCTGCGGGTGCGGGCGAAGCTGCGGCGGGAGGAGATCGAACGGTCCCGGCTGCTGCGCCCGGGCCAGCGGTAGGGCTACCTCGACAATGCCTCTCCCGCGTGGCGGGAGAGGCAATCACAGCGCGAATGGGATGGCGGTAAACTACTCCGCCGCGGCCCGGCGGCCGGCGCGGTCGGCGGCGTAGCGGCGCACGGCCTGGCCGAAGGCCTGGAACAGCGCGGTCGAATCCGGGTTCTCCCGGAACCGCCACTCCGGGTGCCACTGCGTCGCCAAGCCGAAATAGGGAGCGGCCTCGATCCGCACCGCCTCGATCTGGCCGTCCGGCGCCGTCGCCTCGACCCTCAGGCCGGCGCCCAGCCGGTCGACGCCCTGGGCGTGGATGGTGTTGACGGTGGTCTCGGCCCTGCCGAACAGCGCCGCCAGCGCCCCGCCCTCGGCCAGCGCCACCGGATGGGCCGGGCCGTATTGCAGCTCGACCGGCTTGCTCTCGTCGGCGCGGTGGTCGGCGCGGCCGGGCACGCGCTCGACATGCTGGTGGAGGGTGCCACCGCAGACCACGTTCAGCTCCTGCAGTCCGCGGCAGATCGCCAGCAGCGGGAGGCCGCGCTCGACCGCCCGGCGGATCAGCGGCAGGGTGGTGGCGTCGCGGTCCGGGTCGTGCAGCGTGCCGGCCTCGCTGGCCTCGCCGCCATAGTGAAGCGGCTCGACATTGGACAGGCTGCCGGTGACCAGCAGGCCGTCCACCCGGTCCAGCACCGCGTCGACATCGTGCCAGCCGCCCAGCGCCGGGATCAGGAAGGGCAGGCAGTCCGCCCCCTCCGACACTGCGCGGATGTACTTGTCGCCGACGACGTGGAACGGGTGGGCCCCGAGCGGCTTGACGCAGGCGGGGATGCCGACGACGGGACGGGATGCGGACATGGGCAGGCTCCTGGACCGGTGCATCATATTTCGCCGCGCCGGCCGGCTTCGACCAGCCCCGCGGGGGCGGGAATGGCCCTGCGGCGGGCGCATGGCTCGGCCCACGCCCCGCATGCGCCCCGCGTGCCGCAACAAGGCCTTGTTTGCCCTCTTCCGGCTCACCGCAATCCGTGGTTATAAGCGAGTCGGAAAGCGAAAGCGGGGGGCCTCATGTTCCTGGTTCCGACCTATGTCGCGCCCAGCGCGATCCACGGCCTGGGTGTGTTCGCCGCGGCGCCGATCGCCGAGGGCACGCCGATCTGGCGGTTCGAGCCGGCGGTCGACAGGGTGGTGCCGGAGGAGGAGGTGGCTGCGCTGCCCGAAGTGCCGCGCCGCTTCTTCGAGACCTACGCCTATCTGTCGCCCGATATCCCGGGCGGCTATGTGCTGAACGGCGACGACGCCCGCTTCCTGAACCATGACGACGACCCGAACACCGACAATTCCGGGCCGGTGACCCTGGCCGCCCGCGACATCGCGGCGGGCGAGGAGATCACCTGCGACTACCTCGTCTGCTGCCTGGAGGAGCGGGACGGCCCGCTGGCGCGCCGGCTGGAACCGGCGGAGTCGTGAGCGCGGATCTCGTCTTGCGGCCGATCCGTGAAGGCGACCTCGATGCGGTGCGCAAGCTGCAGGCCGAGTCCTTCTCGGCCCTGGCCGGCGACATCCACGGCCCGGCGCAGATCGCGGCGCATGTGGCCCTGATCATGGCGCCGGACTATGCCGGGGAGCTCCTGTCCAACAACATCCTGGTGGCCGAGGCGCCGGATGGCGCCCTGGTCGCCACCGCTGGCTGGTGCCGGGTGCCGGACGACGATGCCGTGGCCCGGCTGCGCAAGGTCTTCGTCGCCCCGGACCGGGCCGGCCGGGGCCTCGGCCGCCGCATGGTCGAGGCGGCGGAGGACGCGGCACGTGCCGCCGGCTTCCGCCGCTTCCGGGTGCGCGCCAACGCCAATGCCGAGGCGTTCTACGCCAGGCTCGGCTACCGCCCGGTCCGGCGCGAGGAAATGCCGACGGCCGGCGGCGTCGCCCTGCCGACCGTGATCATGGTCAAGGGCTGACCGTCGGGTCGAGACGAGGATCGGCCGGGCGCCGCGTGACCGAGCGGAGATCTGCGCTGTCGGCTTCGTCCCGATAGCTGACACTCTGCGGCCTTCCGCTCTCCTCCGGACCGGACGTTCCTCTTCGCCCCAGCAAGCCCGGAGCCCGGACCTTCGGTGATCGGGCGGGTCAGTTTGTCGATCGGCCTGGGATCCCGACGCAATTCGCGTAGATCGACATCGAATCAATCTCGCCTATAGTCAGCATAGAGCTTTTCCTCAATGATCGTGGACCCTGAGGCAATATTGATCCGTCTCTTGATTGCTGCTCGCTCGTCATTCAATACGTAGACGCTTCGGGCGAGCCGAACGAACTCTGCTCCGAAGTCTTGCTTTCGCTCAAGTTCACGAAGTTCGTCCTCGACATTCCATAATGCCTGATTTACCCGGAGCAAGGAATTCGCCGATTCCGTCAAATCGCTGTTGCTTGTCAATCCCAGGCGAACGAGCGTCTGCTTCAAGAGGCTATGCTCGAGCTCGATGTTCCTCCGGGCCGATTCCGACCGGGCGTGGCGAAGCTTGATTTCGAGGATCGTGATCTTATCGAACACCTCTCCTATCGAGACCGGGATAACGACGTGCTCGTCAAGCATTTGGAAACCCCAGCTGGTCCCTTTCCGTACACGGGGGAGAGCGTAGCCCGACCGGAGGCGCAGGGCCTACAAAAATGGTCCGAATGAGCCTCTGTGGGGCAACGGATGGTCCGGCGATCGCGATCGGCCAGGTATGGGGTTCGGTCTCGTCACCGATCTCCGCCACTTGCCCGGCCGCCATGTCACAGATCAGCCTGAGCCGACGCCCGTCCGCCGGGCTGTAACCTTGAGCGAGCGACCTGGCTCGGTCAGCCGCGGTTGTCAAACCGGTGTTCTGCGGGCAAGTTCAGTCGCGCCGCATGGCGCGCGCCTTGGGGGGAGGGGGATTTGGAACTGCTCGCGGACGAGATCAGTCTGCCGGAGGGGACAGTCAGGATTGGGCTTTTCCCGGGTTCGTTCAATCCTCCGCATGCCGGCCACGTCAATCTTGCTGCCCGCTCGAAATCCTTGGCGGGAATCGATCGCGTTTTATTCTATGTCAACTCTTTCAACGATGCGAAGAGGAACCAACTTGTTTCAATCGTTCACCGGAGATCGATGCTCAGGCTGATGATCGATCCGTCGTACATGTCGATCATTCCTGAAGAGTTCTATCAGGAGGCGCCCGAGGACGCCTGGATTTCGGGTGCCTATTCGTTCTCCCCGCTCGTCGAACGCCTTCGGAGGCATTGGCCGCCGAATCATGAGCTTTGGATGCTCAGGGGCGCCGATTATTTCACCAGATCCGACGGTCATGCAGCGACCTATCCGCGAGAACTCTGGCATTTGCCGCACGTTGTGGGCACTCGTGGCCTGAATCCCGACGATCTCGACCTGACCATGCTCAGCCAGAGCATCTGTGTCGAAACCCTCATGCTGAGTTCATCCGCTCTGCGTGGGCAATTCGACCGCAGAAACAGTGCTTGCGACGGCATCGATCCCCGCCTCCTGGCTTACGCCGATCGGCACCTTCTCTACCGGGAACGGGTGACTCCGGCCTGAGCGGATGCCGAGCCGCCCACAGGGCGGCTCGGCATCCTGCAGAGTTCAGGCGGGTCGTCGCACCCCGACCTTCACCTTCTCGAGGCAAGGCTCCTGGGCACAGCCTGATCGTCGTCAGGAGTGCCAGACCCAAAATTGTAGGCCTGTTTCACTTCAAAGACATCATGATTTGGCATGATTGGCTTGCTAAGCTTTCGGCTCGGTGTCTGATCGTTGGTCGGATTTCAGCCGTAAGGCGAGACAGAAATGAACATTACAGGCAGTGCCGAGGGCAGATTTCGGCCGTGTCGTGCCTCCTTGGCGTTCAGGCAGGAAGCGTCTGAGACATGAATCGAGGATGGTCGGATGCAGGCGATCGATCTACGCGCGATGATCCTGGAAAAGCTGATCGCGCACATGTCCTCTGCGAAACGACTCGCGATCGCGGGGGCCGGATGCACCGGGAAGTCGACCTTCGCGTCGGAACTGGCGGACCGCCTCCGCCGTGAAGGGATCGATGCTACGGTCTTCGAACTGGACAGCTACTTCATGCCGCGTGCAGAACGCGCTCGTGCAGGATTGTCAGCTTACCATCCGAGCGCATTTGGCCTCGCGCAGGCGAGACGCGACATCGATCTCCTGCTCGAGGGGCACGACGTGCCCATTCGCACCTACGACAAGGTTACCGGAACGTCCCACGATGCTGGCGTCCTGAGGCTGGGGGATTGCCTGATCATCGAGGGAGCGATGGCGCTGCACGACACATTGCTCGGCACCACTCCCCTTTGCATGTTCCTCGATGCTTCACGACAAACACTGTTCGAGAACCGCCGGCGACGGGAGGAGGGCCTCGGCTTCGGTTACGAGGAGATCGTGCGGAAGTTCATTGGTCTTGAGGCCGACTACGCGAAGCACATCGCGCCACAGGGCCGGCATGCACACCTTTGCGTTGAAATTGACGAGCAATACCGTTTCAAGAAGCTCGAGGCCCGATCCTCGTGAGCGCTCGTGTCCTTGAGGCCCCTCAGCGCCCGTGCCCTGCCCGTTCGCCCACGCTCTGAAGCATCTCTTCCCGCACGGCTCCAAACACCGTCTCGGGCGTAATGCTGTCGAGACAAGCCAAACCTTTTCCACATTCCTCGACGAGCTCGATTCCACAGCCGGAGCACGGGACGCGATGGACGACGATCCGGCCCACGCCGTCCTGCCCCCACTCGCCCCAATTGATGGGCCCTCCGTGGATGCTCACCACCGGGGTACCGCGAAAGGCCGCCAGATGTTTCGGACCTGAATCGTTCCCTACGAACAGCGTGCACACGGACAGGAGAGTGTCGAGAACGGCAAACGGAAGCCGGTGCTCGATAAGATGGACACCATCATGCGCCAGGCGTCTGCGACCGGCGTCGTCGAAATCCGCTGGATCGTCCGCGATCACAAGCACGCGCGACCCTGTCCGCTCCACAATCATCTGTGCCAGTGCAACGAAATGCGGGATCGGCCATTTGCGGCTTCGCGTCCTTCCTCCCGTGTGAACCACAATGAAAGGTGTCCCGCGCACGATGCCGAACTGCTGCAAGACGCTCCAGTCCGATTCGCGCTGGGGTTGCTGGACGGCCGTGTGCCGGGCGAGCGACGCCAGGCCGTCGATCAGCATGGTGCAGACCGCTTGTTGCGGCAGCCGGTAGCGGCCGGTACCGACGTCGCGGGACCTCACGTCCATTCCGAAATCGAGCCAAGGGAACTCCTGGGGCCAGAAGCCCACCGTGAACCGGGCCTGCGCGAGACGCAGGAGCGGTCGTGACATGTGCCCGAAACAGAGATCGATGGCGATGTCGAAGCCACGCGAACCGAGTTGCCGCCGAAGTTCGGCCTGCCTGGCCAGCGTGACGTGCCGCTTCGCCACGCTCTGTTCATAGGGGAAGTCGAGTGTGAAGATCTCGGCGAAGATACCCAATTCCTGGACGACGGAGACATAGTTGGGCGACACGAGACACGAGAGCTCTGCTTCAGGGAAGCAGTCTCTCAGGCGCAGCATCGCCGGGAGCGATGTGATCAGGTCTCCGAGTTGATCCACGCGCATTACGAGAATTCGGCGTGGTGGCTCCAACAGCTGTCGCGCGCCCTTGAATACGGCGCTCGGCTGGCGGGAGATGCGTTCCTCGAGAGAGCCCGGACGATTGTCCCCGGACAGGTCCACCGTGGCTGTGGATGCCAAGGCTTCCCTCGAAGGCGGCGAGGGATCCACCCAGACTTTCTGCTCGTAAGTTCGGTACCCTCCTCCGGCCTCCTCGAAATAGAGTTGGAGTTCATGCAGACCTTCCGAAACCTCAGAGAGATCAATCCAGCAATTGAACATTGAGTGCCGAAGCTGGTTGCGTGGCGAACCGCTCTGCAGCATCACACCGGTCGTCGTGCCCACCGTTCGCCCATCGATCCGGGCCCTCAAGCGCACGATCGGTTCGCGAAACGCGGTCCGGACCCGAACGAAGTCGTGGCGCCGAAGCAATGGGCGGGTTTCGCCCAGGCCGGGTCCCCGTTTCGTCTGCCAGCCGACCTGGATCAGATCAATCCCCTCGCGAGCCTCTCCGCTCTGCTGGGGCAGGAACTCTGTCGCAATCTCCGGTGCAAGATCGACGACTCTCACCCCGTCCTCGACGAAGGACATGCCGATACGATCGCCCTGCTCCTGTGCGGGCATCTGAAGCCGGTAGGCCTGCCGCTCACTCGCCAGACGCATGAAGGCTGCGTCGCCGCGGTATCTGGCCAGAATTGCCTCGATCGGCTCGAGTTCGGGCAGGACCGCAATCAGTTCGCGTTTGATGAATTCGTTGTCGGGCTGTTCGCTCAAGCAGGCTTCAAGAAGGCGGGCCGCGGTGACGAAATCCGCACATGTTTTTGCGACCAGTGCCTTTTCGATCCGTGCGGCACAGCTCGCCCCGCCCTCATCCAGATGGCGCTCCAGCAGTGCGAGGGCATGGTGTGCTTCCCCGGCCTGCTTGAGCCGGGTCGCGATCTCGACGACGTCGGCATCCGCATAGGCCATTTGCCGTTCTACCAGCGCCACTGCGGTCGAAAAGAAGTGGCGCCGCAAGGCTTCCTCGAAGAGGCTTCGCACGTCCTCGAGGGAGAGGTCGGGGGCCGTGATCGTCAGGACGCGCGTCAGCACGCGATCGTGCTTCTCTGCCGGTTCCCGGAAGCCCGCCAACATCGCTGTCATCTCATCGAAGAGCGCTGCCGGCGAACCTTGTGTGGAGAGACGCTCGGCCACCGCATTGCGGCCCGACGAAAGAAAGGCCGTGATCAGCGTCGGTGCAGCGCGGGATCCCAGATAGGCATCCTCGATCTGAGCGAGCCAGAGGGCTGTTCGATCGTGCAAGATCCGGGTGGCGTGAAGACGATAGGATCTCGCAGTGCATGTCACGGCGAAGGCGACGTTGCTCAGGATCGGGCGAATGTGAAGCCGGAGATCCCGGATCGAGTCGACGAGACCCGACGGATCACGGCCGTCGTAGTGGCTGAACGCCTCGTAGACTTTTGTGATCGCGGCGACCAATGTCGACAGGGTCGCGTCCGCTTCCTCGCCGTCGAACGCGTTCGGACGTGGTTCGGACACGGGAAGAAATTTGGTGCAGGTCGGCCTGCCTTCACCGTCGTCTCCCGGCTCTGCCAAGGCGGCGGCGATGAGACGATGCACGCGATCGCGAGCATCTGAAGGACAGCAGCCCTGTAGAGTTCGCTCTGCATGTTGCATCGCCAAGATGTGATCCGGCGACCAGAGGCTGGTTTTGATAGCGATTGCGATCTCATCCGACCGCTTTTGCTGGCCGGTAGACGAAAGATACGCGAGTTCGTAAAAGCCCCTGGCCAGGGTCGTCTCGCCAAGAGCAAGTGATAGCTCTGCTAACCTACGAGTTGTCGGTGAAGTAATCTCGAACTCGAAATCTGCCATAAGCAAATCTCGAAATCCTTCAGAGGGCAATGGCCGTTCTGAGGTCGGCGCTTCCTTTGAAAACCGTACGGTGGCGAGCCAGGAAGGGCCGAAGGATTCACATTCTCGGGCGGCGTCCTTGTCTCCAAGCGCCTTGGCGCGTTCGAATGCGGCTTTGGCTGCCCTGAAATTTCCCGTAACCTTGAACAGGTGCCCGATCTGAAGTTCAGCGTCGCGCCCGAATTCCGTGCCCAGCACCGAGCGGAATGCTTCATATGCCTTTCCGTAGTGACCGCTTTCTTTTGCGCAGTTGCCTATTTGAATTCTGATATCGTGCCGGTCCGGATAATTTTCTGCAAAGCTCTCGAAAAGCTCGGCGGCATCTCGCCAGAGCCCGGAATCGCGTGCCGCCTCCGCAGCGAGAATATTTGCCCGATCGCCCCTCGAGAGTCGTTCTCTTGAGGCGCCGGCGCGAAACCTCCTGAGTGTCCCTGTAATCGGGAAAAGGCCGAGGATCTGCATCGTCAGTGACCCGAGATAACAGCCGATCGCACCGACAAGGTATCGGACCGGCATATGGTAGGCCGGTCTGCGGACATCAGACCTTCAAACCGAGACACGACTGTCACAGACCAAACAGCCAAACCTGTGCCATGCAGCACATCGCTCTGCTCACGTCCCTCGACAGCCATATCTCGGCCCTCCGAATCGAAACGTTCGTCAGGGGATCATGCCTCAGCCGGAACCCCGGGTGACGACCGAATTCTATGCGCGTGAACGAAATCAGATTCCGAAGTGACAACTACGCCAAGCACGAGACCTCGAAATCATAATGCCAGATCGGGACGAGGGGGACGATTCCACGCGCAGCCAGGTGCTGTCGGAGACAGTCGAGGCCTATGGCCCGGCCGGGCAGGCGTTGGATCCGTGCGCAACTGCTTCGGGCGGAGCGCAGCTGGGAGGCGCCATCGCGAGGCTCAACGGCCGGGCCGGAACGCTGGGCTCGCGCGGCCGTCGCCACTGAATCTGCGAAACGATGGCTGGACGAACCGCAGATCTCTCGGGCCAGGAGCGGTCGCGAAGCGCAATTCGCGTCGCGATGCCGCGGGCTGGCTTGAGACGCCGGTGCGGCGGCCGCTTGTGGGCGCCGGAGCCCGCGCAACGCGGCCGGAGAGCGGCGTCCGTATAGGGCGCCGTAGCCGAGAGGTGCAGGCTGACATTCGCCAACGACTGGGCCACTGTTGCCTGGTCCGGCCGACCGAACTTGCAGGAGCGTCCCATGCCCAAGCTGAGCCCGTCATTCAGCGGAGCCCTCAGGACGTTCTCCTTCTGGCGCCCTTCAGCCGGGCAGCGCTGACGGGAGCACTTGTGCTTTCAGCCTTCAGGATAAACCAGCAGCCAGCGGTTGGGCTCGCGAGCGACGAACTCGCTCTCGATATGCCTCAGCACGTTCCGCTGCCCCGCGAATGGGACCATCCCCGAGGCTTCGGCAAACGATACCCACCGCGCTTCACTGTGCTCGGCGTTCAGTCGGACTTCGGCTTCCTGCCGTGCAAAGCCTACGAACACCGGCAGGAGGCTGATAGCGTCGCGATCGGCCTCGTAGAACTGCTCGCAGATGTCGGCCGAATAGAGTTGCTCCAGAGCTAGGCCCGTTTCCTCCTCGACCTCGCGCAATGCAGCCTGCCAGGCCGTCTCACCCGGCTCGATAGCGCCGGTCACCTGGAACCACTCTCCCGCAAGGGAACGAGTCCGCCGGAGAAGCAGCACGTCACGTCTCAAGCCGTTGGGCCTCAAGACCACGACCGAAACGGCGAAGCTTCTGATCGGGATTTCCTGCATTGTGCCCCCGGATCTGAACCAGTGACGCAGACTGCTTGATCTCGTCCGTGTCAGCAACCGGCCCGCACCCCCGTGGTGTCCGCTTCGGAGATCCCGGTCCGACGTCTCCAATTGGCGCGATCGACGACAGCGATGGGCGGGAAACAGACTCTCGGCAGCGGCGCCGACAGCGTGCCCAGACGGACTATGCGGGCGGCAAATCGAGGCCGTTCGGTAGTGAAATCCAGATGACAGTTTGCGCCTCTGCGGAATGGCGTGACAGATGGCCCTTGCCGTGTGTGTCCTCCACCAGCACGAAGCTGCCCGCCTGGACGTGGCGCACCTCTCCGTCGCTCGTCTCGTATTCAACCGAACCATCCAGCCTGACCGTAAGCACCGGCTCTGGGACCGTATGCCAAGCAACCTCGCGCATGCCCGCCGGGATGCGGGTGAGGCGGACGCGGGACGCCTGATAACTGGCCGAAACCTCGAACGGCACGGCATCGGGGTGCACCGACCTCTTCGTCGTCGGCAATTCGACTTCGTCGAAATGCGACTCGCCATCCGGGTGGCATAGATGCGCAGGCACTTCATTGCGCTGACTCCTTCTGGTTCGGCATGCCGAAACGAAGCATGCCTACCATGAAGAAAGCGGGGTAACGCCACGGGTCTGGTGCGAGAGTCCGGCGTGGGCGGAATGCGGTCGTACGCAGGGCCACCTAAAACGGCTCATGTGCGCCAGGAGCGAACATCGGGTGTGCGTGCTAAACCCTCGCCGCCACTCCGAGCAGTCAACTCAACCGCTGGCGACGATTTCCTAGTACAGCCGCTCGCGATTGCTCTTGTCTATGAACGCCTGCATCTCGTCGACTGTCTCCGCGAGACTTGCGTGTGCTATCAACGTCTCCGCAAACGTCGGCAGGTCACCGGTGTCCGGCCAAGCCTCCGGCTCCCACAATCCTGAACGAATCATGCATTTCGGGCAGTGGGAGAGCACATATTCCACTTCGACAACGAGTACGTGATCCGGCAGCTTGCCCTTGATGACCATAGCTTCGCGAAGCTCAAGGTCGCGAACGATGATCGCCTTGCCGCTGATCCGGAGAGTATAGGTGATCCCAGGGATCACGAAGATCAGCCCGACATTCGGATTGTCCAGGACGTTGCGGAAGGTATCGAACCGGCGGTTGCCCAACCGGTCGGGGATGGCGAGGGTCCTGTCGTCCAGAACTTTGACGAATCCCGCGGGATCGCCCTTTGGCGAGACATCGAGCATGCCCTGCGGTCCGGCTGATGCCACAAAGACGAAGGGCGCGTGGGCGATGAAGCGGCGGCTATGGTCGTCGATGACACGCACGACCTTATCGACCGAGCGCTTCGGAGGATAACCGACCACCGTGCGGAGCTCCTCCTCGCTGGTGACGACATCGCGGAAACGATCCCGGAGATTCGTCCTGTCGCTTGGCATGAGATCCCTGGCGCTGTTGCCGACGGCCAGAGACGTAGTGTTCTGGTTTTGCCGTGAGCTGTCAATTCAACGCCAACGACGGCTCTGCACCACCTTTGGCTGACAGCCGACCCGAATTCGACGTCGACGGGCGCATAAGAGCAGCATTGACGGTTGTAACCGTTCCCCTGTTCAGTTTGTCAACCATCATCCCCGACAGACTGCGTCCGGCGCTCTGGCCAAGCGCAACCGGCAGGTCGGGAAGACAGAGCAGCCGTTCCGCCATTCCAGCCCGAACTTCGGCAAAGGGTCGCGTCCGGTCATGTCCGCTTCGTAGAGCCGGCTGCGATGGCCGGTTCCAGGCGCGCTCTGAGGTCCGGGCTGACCAAGAAGGGCCGGGTACTGCGGGTTCGAGTGAATGTCCAGTGTCGGGACGCCGACGCGATGACCGCATAAGTGCGCCAGCAGAATTCATTCATGGATCGACAAGCAGATCCGAAATGTCCCGTGCTGATTTGGCAGCAGTGGTTGCACCAATCCCCATCGGGGCGGCAGCGGTGAGGCTGACTTTTGCGATCGAGGTTCGCCCTGCTGGCAGAGTGACCGCAAAGGCTCGAACCCGTCCGGTTGGGTGAAGGCCGCTTCGGAGACATTGGCGCAATGGCGGCTTATGGCCGGGCGATCGGGATCGATCTGCCGGACGGGACCAGCATCCGGGGAAGAGGCGGGTCGCGTTGACGCAATGTCTATTGCCTTAACCCGCGCATCTCGTTCATGATATGTTCTATGGACACAGGCGCGGACTCCGATCTCGACATCCAGGCCTACTGCCGCAGCCTCGCGCTGCAGCAGGTCCGGATGCTCACGCGCCTGGCCGAGATCGCCATGCAGCTGGCCGAGGCCGAAGGGACCCGCGCCATTGAAGCGCAGGCCGAGGCCGCCCGGCCCGAGGCCGGCGAGGCCGCGGTGCAGGCGGCCAGGGCCGAGGCGCAGGAGGCCGGGATGGCCTTCGGCCGCTTCTCCCGTTCGGTGCAGCGCTCGCTCGATCTTCGCAGCCGCGCCGCCGGCGACCTCTGCGCCCGCGACAAGGCCGACCGGAAGGCCCGCCGCGCCCGCCAGCGCAACCACGTCACCGAGGCCCTGTTCGCCCTGATCTGGGATGCCGCCGGGCCGACCGGGGATCTCGAGCAGGCCGAATTCCGCATCACCGACATGCGTGACCAGCTCGACGAGCTCTACGGCGACGCGGAGGACCGGGTCGAGGACCGGCCGGTCGGGTCGGTCATCGCCGGCCTGGCCTGCGGCCTCGGCCTGTCCGAGCAATGGCGCCGCCAGGCCACCGACTGGTCGGACCTGTCCTATCCGCCGCCGCCGGCCGGCACCCCGGCCGGGACCCGCCAGCGGCGCCGGGCCCGGGTGCAGGAGCTGATGCAGCACACGCTCGACGGTATCGCCGCCGACCGGGTCCCCGCCCTCCAGGCCGGGCTGGAGGCTCGGCTCAAGGAGCCCGACGTCGAGGCGCTGATCGACGCCGAGCCCCCGGTCCGGGCGGCCAAACGCCTCTGCGCCTCCCTCGGCATCGACTTCGACGACGCCTGCCAGGAGCCGGAAAAACCCGACACCGGGTGACCGGCCGGGGTGCCGGTCGCCGTCACCGCAGCCGGACCAGGCCGGCCTCGGTCGGCCGGAAGCCGCAGGCGTCGAGATAGAAGCCGCGGAGATGCGGGTCGAAATCGACATGCAGCCATTCGCAGCCGGCGGCGCGGGCTTGCGCCACGGCCTCCGCGACCAGCCGCGTCGCGTGTCCCTGCCGCTGCAGCGACGGCGTCACTGCCGTGTCCAGCAGGAAGGCGTGCACGCCGCCGTCCCAGGCGACGTTGACGAAGCCGGCCAGGCGCCCGGCCCGGCGCAGGCACACCCATCCCAGGCTGTGCCGGTTGACCTGGCCCCACCAGTCGTCGTCGAGCACCGGGTGCTCGAAGCACTCGGCATGTAGGGCGTTCAGCTCGTCATTGCCGAAGGCCCCGCGCCATTCCAGCGTCGGCCATTCCGGTGTCGGGTCCGCCACCGCTCAGCGGTTTCCCTTGCCGCGCGGCACGATGAACAGCTTGTTGTCCAGCTGTACCCCCGGCTGGATGCCGGTCAGGTCGACCTGGGTGACGTTGCCCTGCTGGTCCACCGACACCCAGCTCTGCAGCATCATCGGATTGGCGGTGAAGTTCAGGGTCAGGGCGCCGTCCTCCGGCTTGTCGGTCTGCACCAGCTGGACGCTCAGCAGGTTGCTGCCGCGGCTGACCTTGGTGACCGTGACGTCGCCCGACAGCCGGACATTCGCCCGGGTGATGAAGTCGGCGATGGTCGAGCCCAGCGGCACGTCCTTCCGCTGTCGCAGATCGGCGTCGTAATAGGTCAGCCAGGTGCCGTCGGCGATGTACATGTAGGCGATCGGCGGTTCGTATTCGAGCCGCATCTTGCCCGGTCGCTTCAGGTAGAAATGGCCGCGGTACAGGTCGGTGTTGTTGGTGGTCTGGACGAAGTCCGCCTGCACCGTGGTCAGGCTGCCCAGATACTGCTCCACCCGCTGCAGGTCGGCCCGGTCCTGGGCGGTCAGCTGGGCCGGCTGGACCGCGGCCGCGGCCGGCCCGGCGGCGATGAGCAGCGCGGCCAGGGCCGCGGCGATGAAACGGAAGATGGTCATGGTCGTCCGGATACACGGGGTCTGTGTTCCAAGTAGGGCACCCGGCCCCGGATATCCAGGGCGGCGACTTGCCGCCGCCAGCTTCAGTCTTTCAACACGTCGCTGGCTGCCGCCTGCTCGGCCAGCGTGGCGGCGTCGTCCGGCAGCAGCCAGCCGGCGGCGACTTGGCCGGCCGCGGCTGCCTTTACCCGCGCCACGAAGCCGGCATGGTCGCGATAGCGCTCCTGCAGCGACGGGCGCGGGTCGTGGGCGGCGATGCGCTCCGCCCTGGTCCGGGCGAAGGGGATGAAGCCGCCGAGGAAGGAGCAGCCGCCGCCGGCGCCGTAGCCCTGGGCCAGCACGTTCCAGCCGGTATAGGTGCCGAGCGGCACCAGCGCCTGGACCGACGGCACGCCCGCGACCTCGTTGCCGTCGGCGTCGACCCGCACGACCTTCGACGGCAGCGCCTGCCGGATCCGCGGCGGCAGGAAGTCGGGCACGCCGCTCAGGTCCTGATAGCGGAAGCCGCGGCCGACATCGTAGTCGAGGAAGACGTTGAGCCTGCCGTCCGGCCGCGGCGCGCGCGGGATCGCGGGCCAGCCCATCGCCCGCGATGTCGGATCGACCAGCTCGCCCGCCGCCAGGGTCGGATAGCGGCTGGCCGGCGGCTCCCTGTTCGACCGGACCCAGTCGACCAACGCCTTGCGCAGCGCCCGCAGGGTCATGGCCGACGGGTTCGGGTTGCCGGGCATCACGCAGGCGGGCGAGCCGGGGAAGGCGGGGTCGCCGGCGGTCGAGAAGCCGCCGATCGCCGACCCGCCATGGGTCACGCCGGGGAAGTAGTAGCGCCGCACACCGGCCGGCAGCGCCAGGTCGCGGCGCGCGTCGGTGCCGACCAGGTTCGGCGACATCCGCAGGCCCCACAGCTCCGCCGCGCCGAAGGTCTCGACGATCTTCGGACAGGTGCCGGTCGCCTGGCAGCGGTCGAGCAGGCTCGAGGGGCCGCGCCGGCGGGCCCGGTCGTCGTACTGCGCCCACCACAGCGTGCCCTCGCTGCCCAGCTCGTACAGGGTGGCGGCGCCGCCGGGCACGCCGAAGCGGATGTTCATCGGCAGCTGGCGCGCGGCGATGTTCGGGTTCAGGCCGTCGAACACGATCCGGCCCTGCTCGTCGGCGTTGAAGCCGAGATTGAGGAAGCTCTTCAGGAAGTTGCCGGATTGCGAGGTTCCGGTCGCCACCGTCCAGCGCACCAGCCCGGCCGCCGGGTTGGGCGTGCCGGCCGAATCGGCCGTGCCATGGCGCAGGAAGGCGGTCAGGTCGCGGGTGGCGGCGAAGCCGATGCCCAGCACCTTCGGGTCCTTGCCGGTATAGGCCAAACCATAGGCGAAGCGCGGGTCGAAGCCGCCGCGCAGGCAGATCCAGCCGGGGTCGGGCGTGCCCGGGAAGGGGCTGTCGGCGCAGTTGCCGAAGGCCCAGTCGCGCGGCGGGACCGGGATCGCCGGGCGGTCGTCGGCCGATTGCCGGAACAGCCGCGCCCGGCGGGTGTCCAGCGTCGCCGGGATCGGCCCGGGACCGGTGCGGGAGAAGCCGACCAGGATCGGCAGGCTGCGGCTGCCGGCCTTCATGTTGGTGAAGCGGGCGAAGGCCGGCCCGGTCAGGCCGCTCGCGACCGGCACCTCCGCGGTCTGCAGCCCGTCCGTGGCCGGGATGTCGCCCTGCCAGCCGCTGACCACGCGGATGTGCCCCTCCGGGTCGGCGGCGACATCGCCGTTGCCGCGGTTGGGCACGTCGTAGACCAGCACGCCGCTGGCCTGCTTCGGATCGGTCGGCAGGGCGATGGCGAAGGTGGCGGAATACTCGACCTTGCCGCGGGAATTGCGCGGCGCCTGGCGCAGGTCGGTGATGATGGCGTTGGCCGGGTCGGCCGGGTCCAGCTCGCCGCGGAAGCGGCCGCGCAGGATCTCATAGGCCGGGGCGCCGGGCTGCGCCGGGGCCGCTTCCCGCCGCTCCACCGTGAGGGTGGTGAGGCGGGCCTGTGCCGGATCGGGCAGGCCAAGGGCAAGGACCGACAGCGCCGCGGCGCGGATGATGCAACCCCTCATGCGTCTTCCCCCGTTGTCGTGTTGGTTCGGCCGGCGGCGCCGGATCAGTCGTCCAGCTCCAGGTCCAGCAGGGCCGAGGACAGCGACTTGCCGTGGCTGTCCAGGGCCAGCGAGGTGGTGACGCCGCTGCCCAGCACGCCGCGCCCGACGAAATGCAGCGCCGCAAGGCCCGGCAGCTCGAAACGGGCGAAGCGGCCGGACGCGGCGCCGCAGAGATGCGCCTCCACCCGCTCTGCCGTCACCGCGCGGCGCAGCCGGTCGTAGTCGGCCGGGTCGCGGGCGATCACGCTCAGCGTGGTGGTGTCGCCCTTGTCGCCGGCGCGGGCATGGGCGAGCGTCCCCAGGCGGACCATCATGCCTCCAGGATCTCGATCGCGGGGCTGACGGCCCGGCGGTCGATCAGGGTCGAGACGATGCCCACGACCGGGCGCAGGGCGCTGCGCACGCCCCCCCCCGCCGCCGGGCCGTTGGTGTAGAGGCTCTCGATCTCGCGCGCGGCGTCGGCCGCGGCCTCGGCCGTGGCGGCGCGGGCGCACAGCCGCAGCCGGACCTCTGAGGGCTCTCCCCCGCGCAGCCGGCCCGGCAGCAGCGAATCGACGCCGACCAGGTCCAGCCGCAGATCGGTGATGTCGCTGCGGCGGGCCAGGCGCTCGCGCACGATCTCGGCGGCGCGCCGGCCGCGCTCGACCGCGCCGCTGCCGCCATAGGAGATGCCGGCCTCGGCCTCCCAGCCCGCCTCATAGGCGACGCTGACCTTCAGCGTCTCCGGCCGCGCCTTCCCGCGCGCCCCGGCGACGGCGACGCGGTCGGCACCTTGTTCCGTCACCGACACGCCGGTGACGTCCAGCACCACGTCCGGGGTGACATAGGCGCCGGGGTCGGTGACCTCGTACAGCAGCTGCTCGGTGACGGTGGCGCGGCTGACCCGGCCGCCGGTGCCCGGCAGCTTGGTCACGGTGATGCCGCCCGCCGCCGACACCTCGGCGATCGGGAAGCCCAGATCGGCCAGGCCGGGCGTATCGCTGCCGTCGGCATCGGCGAAATAGCCGCCGGTGACTTGGCCCGCGCATTCCATCAGGTGGCCGGCCAGGGTGGCGGTGGCGATGCGGCCGGCATCGTCCAGCGCCCAGCCGAAGCGCCAGGCCAAGGGCGCCACGAACAGCGACGGGTCGGCGACCCGGCCGGTGATCACCAGCTGCGCCCCGGCCTCCAGCGCCGGCAGCATGGCGTCGGCGCCGAGATAGGCGTTGGCGGCGATCAGCGGGCCGTGCGCGGCCAGCGGCCTTCCGTCCTCGAGCGCCGGGGCGGCAGGGTCGATGCGGTCCAGCACGTCGTCGCCGGTCACCACCGCGATCCGCATCGTCACGCCCAGCTCGCGGCACAGCGCGGCGGCGCGGCGGCCGGCGCCCGCCGGGTCGGCGGCGCCCATATTGGTCAGCACCCGGATGCCCTGGGCGGCGACGCCCGGCAGAACGGGGCGCAGCCGGCGCTCCAGCAGCGGGTCGAAGCCGGCCTCGGGATCGGCCCGGCGGCGGCGATGGGCCAGCGCGATGGTGCGCTCGGCCAGGCATTCGAACACCAGCGCGTCCAGCCGGCCCTGCGCCACCAGCTCCGCCGCCGGCTCCAGCCGGTCGCCAGCGAACCCGGCGCCGGCCCCGATCCGCATCACCCTCGGCATTCAGATGGCTCCCGTGGCCCAGGCGACGGCCGTCATGACGAGGGTCGAGGCGAAGGCCCATTTGAAGATGAAGCGCTGATGGGCGCCCAACTGCACCCCGGTCAGCCCGACCAGGATGAAGGTCGAGGCAGTCAGCGGGCTCAGCGGGAAGCCGGTGGTCATCTGGCCCAGGATCGCGGCCCGGCCGATCGCCAGCGGGTCCTGGCCCAGGGCGCCCGCGGTGCCGGCGAAGACCGGCAGGATGCCGTAGTAGTAGGCGTCCGGCGTGAAGACGAGGCTCAGCGGCATGCCGGTCACCGCCACGATCTGCGACAGGTACGGCGCCAGACCCTGGGGCACGATGGCCACCAGCGCCTCGGCCATGGCGCCGATCATCTTGGTGCCGCCCAGGATGCCGGTGAAGATGCCGGCGGCGAAGATCATCGCGGTGACGGTGACGACGCTGTCGGCGTGCTTCACCAGCCGCTCGCGCTGCTGCTCCCAGCGCGGGTAGTTGACCAGGAGCGCGATGGCGAAGGCGGTGATGAACAGCACCGGCAGCGGCCACAGCCCGGCCAGCAGCGCCACGATCAGGGCGATGGTCAGGGCGGCGTTGAACCAGGCCAGGTGCGGCCGCCGCGCCGCGCGCTCGGCCTCGGTCGGCTCGACCAGCGCCACCGCGTCGACGCCGTCGGTGACGCCCAGGCGCTTGCGCTCGCCGCGGCCGATCAGCCAGGCGGCGACGAACACCCAGATGAGGCCGGCGACCATGGCCGGGATCACCGGGTTGAACAGGGCCGCGGCGTCGGTCTTCAGCACCGCCATCGCCCGCGCCGTCGGACCGCCCCAGGGCAGCAGGTTCATGGTGCCGGCGGCGAGACAGATGATGCCGGGCAGCACCAGCGGGTTCATGCCGAGCCGGCGATGCACGGGCAGGAGGGCCGTGACCGTGATCAGGAAGGTGGTGGCGCCGTCGCCGTCCAGCGCCACCAGCATGGTCAGCAGCGCCGTGATCAGGCACAGCCGCACCGGGTCGCCCTGCACCAGGGACAGCAGGAATCTGATCGGCCGGTCGAAGATGCCGGTGTCGAGCATCAGCCCGAAATACAGCACCGCGAACATGATCATGATGCCGACCGGCGCGACCTTGACGATGCCGTCCAGCATCATCGGGCCGAGGCCGGCGCCGAAGCCGCCGAGCAGGCCGCCGGCCAGCGGCACCAGCACCAGCGCGACCAGCACCGAGACGCGGCCGCTGAGGATCAGCGCCAGGAACACCGCGATGGTCAGGAAACCCAAAGCCGCCAGCATCCGCGTCCTCCCCTTTGCGGGCGGCCGTCCTTCCGTCGGCGGCCGCTCGGCGTCAGGACGCCACGGCGGGTGGTGGAACCGGAAGTGAATTTGTGTCATCGATTGATGCATGAAGCGCATCAACCTGTCGCTGTTCGAGATCGAGGTGTTCCTGCAGGTCGACCGGCTGCGCAGCTTTCGTGGGGCGGCGGAGGCGCTGGGCATGTCGCAACCCGCGGTCAGCCGGGCGGTGGCGCGGGCCGAGGCGCGGCTGGGCGTCCGCCTGTTCGACCGCAACACCCGGACGGTCGAGCCGACGCCGCAGGGACGGGAGTTCGCCGCCATCGCCGGCCGGCTGATCGGCGACCTGCGCAGCTCGCTCGACGATCTCGGCGACTATTTCCGCTCGGCCCGCGGCCGGGTCGCCGTGGCCGGGCTGCCCTCGGTCACGGCCGGGCTGCTGCCGCCGGTGATCGATCGGTTCCGCCGCAGCCATCCGGGTGTGTCGGTCGGCGTCATCGACACGCTGCTCGACGGCGTGGTCGGCGCGGTGCTGAGCGGCGAGGCCGATCTCGGCATCGCCGGCCGGCCGGCGCCCGACGGCAAGGTGGACTTCACCCGCATCCTGTCGGATCGCTTCGTCGCCATCCTGCGCCAGGACCACCCGCTGGCGCGGTCCGGCGCCGTGACCTGGGCCGATCTGGCGGGCCATCCCTTCGTCGCCATGTCGCGGATCACCAGCGTCCGCCCCCTGACCGACCGCGGCTTCGCCCAGGCCGGGGTGGCGGTGGAGCCCGAGTTCGAGGTGTCGCATCTCGCCACTGCCGGTGCGCTGGTGGCGGCCGGGCTGGGGGTGACGGCGCTGCCGGTGCTGACCCTGCCGGTGCTGGCCCATCCGGCCCTGACCACGCGGCTGCTGCAGGGGCCGGAGGTGACCCGCGACATCGGGGTGCTGACCCGGGCGGGCCGGACGCTGTCGCCCGCGGCCGCCGCCTTCCGCGACACGGTCATTGCATCCGGCACCGACCCCACGGCCCGGGCATGAAAAAGGCCCGGCCGCTGGGTGCGGCCGGGCCTATTTTCCGCAAGGCAACGCCTGCCGGGACTACTCGGCCGGCGCCGTTCCGTCCGACGGCACGGTCTGGTCCATCGACGGAGCCTGCTCCATCGAGGGAGCCTGATCCATCATCCCCGGCTGCATCGGCTGGGCGGGCGCCATCTGGCCGGGCACAGCCTGGCCGGGCAGGACCTGCTGCGGCGTGGCCCCTGCGCTCAGCTGCTGCTGGTTGAGCTGGCGGGTCTGCTCCTGCTCCGCCGCGTTCTGCGCGCTCCTGCTGCCGCGGTGACGGCGGGGGACCTGGGTCTGCTCCTCGGTGTTCGAGGACTGCATCCGATGGTGGGTGCCCTGGGTCGGCTCTGACGGCATGTTCGCTGCGGGAGCCTCGACCGACGGCGCCGTCCCGGGCACCGCCGGCTCGGTCCCGGTCTGGGCCAGGGCGGGCGCGGCGGCCAGCGCCGACACGGCGAGGGCGGTAAAGACAAAACTCCTGCGCATGAAGGTCTCCATCGAGGGATGCCTGAAGATCGGGGCCGGCGGCACAGACGGCCGTGGCACGCGAACCGATCCATTCCCTAACGACGGGACCGGCGATACCGATCCGAGGAAAATGCCTTCATGAACGATATTTCATGTTTCCGAGGCATCATCTGACAGCCCGTAAACGAATCCTGGCGACAGACGAAAAAGAGGCCCGGTCGCCTGAGCGACCGGGCCTCGCGGACCGCGACCCTCGCCTCGGAAGGGGGGGTGGGGGAGAGGGTCTGTTGCGGTCCGAACCGGGTTACTTCGCCTTGCTCAGCTGCTCCTCGTTCAGCTTGCGGGTCTGGTCCTGTTCGCTGCTGGCGCTGCGATGCGTCGCCGCCTTGTGATGGACCCGGGCGGTGTGGTGGGTCTTCATCTTGTGCGGCGCGGTGGCGGCCGGTGCCGTCGCGGCGGGCTGGGTCTGCGCCATGGCCAGGGCGGGGGCGACGGCCAGGGCGGGCACCGCGAGAACGGCGAACAGAAGGCTCCTGCGCATTGACGATCTCCATCGAGGGGACAACGAAGATCGGAGGAGAGGCGGGGCGGGAGGCCACGTCTTGGCTCCGACGAACCCACCCTACGTCGCCGGAGCTAACGCCCTTGTGGGCGGAAGATGAAATCGGCTTAACGATCGGGGCCGAGCGAGGCGGCGGAGGTTCTATGCCGGCGGCCCGGAATTTTGACCCGTCATGGTGAGGGACTGAAGCTGTCCCGCCCCTATCAATGGTTGCCGGCCAGCACTTCGCGCTTGCCGACATGGTTGGCGGGGCTGACCACGCCCTCCTGCTCCATCCGCTCGATCAGCCGCGCCGCGCGGTTGTAGCCGATCTGCAGGTGGCGCTGGATGAAGCTGGTCGACGCCTTGCGCTCGCGCGCCACCAGCGCCACCGCCTGGTCGTACAGGTCGTCGCCCGATCCGCCTTCGCCGTCGAGGCCGAGCGAATCGAAGCCGCCGCCGTCCTCCTGGTCCTCCAGCACCGAGTCGTTGTAGGCCGGCTCGCCCTGGGCCTTGAGATGGCGCACCGTCTCCTCGACCTCGCCGTCGGAGACGAAGGGGCCGTGCACGCGGGTGATGCGGCCGCCGCCGGCCATGTACAGCATGTCGCCCTGGCCCAGCAGCTGCTCCGCCCCGCCCTCGCCCAGGATGGTGCGGCTGTCGATCTTGGAGGTGACCTGGAAGCTGATTCGGGTCGGGAAGTTGGCCTTGATCGTGCCGGTGATGACGTCGACCGAGGGGCGCTGCGTCGCCATGATCAGGTGGATGCCGGCGGCGCGGGCCATCTGCGCCAGGCGCTGGATCAGGGCTTCGATGTCCTTGCCCGCCACCAGCATCAGGTCGGCCATCTCGTCGACGATGATGACGATGTAGGGCAGCTCGGTCAGGTCGATCGGCTGGTCCTCGAAGATCGGCTTGCCGGTGTCGGGGTCGAAGCCGGTCTGCACCCGGCGGGTCAGCACCTCGCCCTTGGCCTTGGCCTCGCGCAGCCGCTGGTTGTAGCCCTCGATGTTGCGGACGCCGACCTTGGACATGGACCGGTAGCGGTCCTCCATCTCGCGCACCGCCCATTTGAGCGCCACCACCGACTTCTTCGGGTCGGTGACGACCGGCGCCAGCAGATGCGGGATGCCCTCGTAGATCGAGAGTTCCAGCATCTTCGGGTCGACCATGATGAAGCGCACCTTGTCCGGCGGCAGCCGGAACAGGAGCGACAGGATCATGGTGTTGATGGCGACCGACTTGCCCGAGCCGGTGGTGCCGGCCACCAGCAGGTGCGGCATGCGGGCCAGGTCGGCGATGATCGGGCCGCCGCCGATGTCCTTGCCCAGCACCAGGCCGAGCTTCGACCCCGCCTTGTCCATCTGGTCGGAGCCGAGCAGCTCGCGCAGCAGCACCATCTCGCGCTTCTGGTTCGGCAGCTCGATGCCGATGACGTTGCGGCCCGGCACGACGGCGACGCGGACCGACACGGCACTCATCGACCGGGCGATGTCGTCGGCCAGGCCGATGACCCGGCTGGACTTGGTGCCGGGTGCCGGCTCCAGCTCGTACAGCGTGACGACCGGGCCGGGATTGACCTTCACGATCGAGCCGCGGACGCCGAAATCGCTCAGCACCTGCTCCAGCGC
Organism: Inquilinus sp. NPDC058860; assembly: GCF_042743185.1. Lineage (NCBI taxonomy): Bacteria > Pseudomonadati > Pseudomonadota > Alphaproteobacteria > Rhodospirillales > Rhodospirillaceae > Inquilinus > Inquilinus sp. NPDC058860. Next base: position 38,727 of record NZ_JBHYMS010000047.1, read on the forward strand.
CGCGGCATTCTGCTCCAGCACCCGCGGGTCGGCCACCGCCGGGCGCTTGGTCGGATCCGGCAGGGTCAGGAGGTCGAGCGGCGGCAGCTCGTAGGCCTCGGGCGGCGCCAGCTCGAAGCTGGTCTGGCGCGGCGGCGGTGCCGTTGGGCGGCGCGGCGCCGGCTCGATCGCCGCGGGGGCCACGCGCTGCGGCGGGCCGGCGGGGCGGCGGGGCGGCTCTTCGACCGGGCGCAGCGAGGGCAGGTCGATCAGGTCGTCGTCCTCGTCCTCGGGCAGGACGTCGTCGGGCTCGGTGCGGCCGCCGCCGATGATGAGCGGCGGGCGCGCCGGCGCGCGCTCCTCGTCCTCCCCGGCCTCCGGATCGGCGATCCGCGGCCCGGGCGGGTTGGCGCGGGCGAAGCGCGGCCGCGCGGCCGGGCCGGCCCCGGGCATGGCGAAGGCGGCCGGGGCCTCGGGCGCGGGCTCGCGCCGCATCATGCTGGAGGCGACGGTGCCGGCGCCGTGCAGCGTGCGCAGGCCCAGCCACTGAAGCACCCGACCCAGCGCGCGCAGCAGGGATCCGGTGACCGACGCACCGGCGCGGGCGCCGGCGCCGGTCACGGCCCCGACGCGGTGCCATTCGGTCGAGGACAGGCCGAGCGCGACCAGCACCAGCAAGAGGCCGACGGCGCCGGTGGCCAGCGCCAGCCAGAAGGTGGCGACCGGTCCGGCCGAGAGGATCACGGTATCGGAGATCCGCCGCAGGATCATCGAGCCGACGGCGCCCCCCAGCGAGCCGCGCTCGGCCCAGCCCTCGATCGCCGGCAGCGGCGACAGGCCGGCGGCCAGGAACAGCACGCCGAACAGGAGGCTGGTGACCCGCCACCAAACCCGGTCCAGCGGCTGGTGCCGCATCAGCCGCCAGGCCCAGAACAGCGGCAGCACGGCCAGCAGGAAGGCGCCGATGCCGAGCGTCTGGATCAAGAGGTCGGCGACATGCGCGCCGGGGCGGCCCAGCAGGTTGGCGGCGGGCCCGGCCTTGGCGGTGTTCCAGGACGGGTCGGTCGGCTCGTAGCTGACCAGCGCGACCAGCAGACCGCAGCCGAACACGGCGATGCCGAGGCCGCTCAGCTCGCGCACCCGGTTGCGCAGGAACTCCTGCACCACCGGGGGCAGGAAGGAGCGCTTGCTCGAGGCACCGCGCCCGGAGCTGCGCGTCACCGCGGTTCGGCGGGAGGAGGTTCCGGCCATCGTCATTCTGCCGCCTCGGCTCGGGACAGGACCTCGCCGAGCCGGGTCAGGGCGTGCCCGACCGTCTCGGCGTCGTGGACCACGGCGACGCGCAGCCAGCGCCGGCCGATCTCCGGCCGGTCCAGGCGCGTGATGTAGCCTCCGGGCAGGGTGCGGATCGCGGCCTCGGCCCACAGCCGGCGGGCGGCGGCCTCGCCGTCGCCGACATCGAGCCACAGGAAGAAGCCGCCCTCCGGCCGGCGGAAGCCGAAGCGCCCGCCCAGCGCGGCCTCGGCGGCATCGAACTTGGCCCGGTACAGCGCCCGGTTCTCGACGACATGCGCGTCATCGGCCCACAGCGCGGCGGAAGCGGCCTGGATCGGCAGCGGCATGCCGGCGGCGGAATGGCTGCGCAGCCGCAGGAAGGCCGCGACCAGCGCCGGGTCGCCGGCGACGAAGCCCGATCGCAGCCCGGCCGCGTTCGACCGCTTCGACAGCGAATGGAACACCAGGAGGTTGTCGAGCGACCCGCCGTCCCGGCCGGCCGCGACCTCCAGCACGCCGACGGGCGGGGCGCGGTCGTAGATCTCGGCGTAGCACTCATCGGCCGCCAGGATGAAGCCATGCGCCCGGGCCAGGCCGATGGCGCGGTCGAGATAGGCCCGGCTGGCGACCGCACCCTGCGGGTTGGTCGGGTTGCACAGGTACAAGAGCTTCAGCCGCGCCAGCAGCGCCGTGTCGGCCTCCAGCGCGTCGAGATCGGGCAGGAAGCCGGTGGCGGGACCTGCCGGCAGGAACACTGGCTCGGCCCCGGCCATCACCGCGGCGCCCTCATAGGGGGCGTAGAACGGGTCGGGCAAGGCCACCGCCGGCACCTGGTTGGCGCCGGGCCTGTGGTCGACCGCCAGCTCGGCGACCAGGAACAAGGCCTCGCGGGTGCCGGACAACGGCAGGATATGGGCCGGGTCGACCAGCCCGTCGGGCAGGCGGAAGCGGCGCTGCAGCCAGCCGGCGCAGGCCTCGCGAAAGGCCGGGGTGCCGGCCACCGGCGGGTACCGGTTCCAGCTGTCGGCATTGGCCGCCAGGATCTCGGCCAGGAAGGCCGGCGGCTGGTGCTGCGGCTCGCCGACCGACATGGCCAGCGGCGCCACCCCCTCCGGGGGCGTGACCCCGGACAACAGCGCCGCCAGCCGCGCGAACGGATAGTCCGCCAGCCGTTCCAATGCCTCGTTGAGTCGGCCGCCCCGCATGCTCTCTTGCAACACCCTATTCCGCGTCGGGCCGGCTACCGCCGGCCTCATCCCTCGCTTCCGGCGGCCGGTGCCGCCGCGAAACAGCTCTTAGATTCCAATCACTTTATCCCGTCTTCTGACCTCTCCTGTCAAATCCGGCGTCGCCCGCCGGCCGGTCCGGCGCGCTTTTCCGGCCACGGTGTGGCCCGCCCGGCACGGTCGGAGAACGCCCGGACGAATCACGAACGAATCGGGATCGATGGGCGACGCGAAATTGCCGGATTACAGGCCGAACGGGATCGACAGCGACATCAGGCTGCCGGCGCCGCCGGACGAGCCCCAGGTGCCGCCGGCAGCGACTCCGACGCCCCGCCGTTCGGCGCATCCGGCGGCCAGGACCAGGAGGGACAGGAGAAGAATCCGGACCATACCGGAATCCTACCACGAAACCGCGACCGAACACCCGCTGATGTGACACGCCGCCACTGGACAGCGCGGCACCGCGCTCCGATGCTGCGCGCCATGAATGACACCTCCTTGCGCACCCAGGTCGCGGTGGTCGGCGGCGGCCTCGCCGGGGCGACCATGGCGGCCGCCCTCGGCCAGGCCGGGATCGACACCGTGATCCTGGACCAGGAGCCGGCGGCGGCCCGCACCCTGCCGGACTTCGACGGCCGCACCACCGCGCTCTCCTACGGCTCGCGCCGGATCGTCGCCTCGGCCGGGCTGTGGGATGCGGTGGCGGGCCAGGCCGAGCCGATCCTCGACATCCGCATCGCCGACGGCCGCGCCCCGGTGTTCCTGCATTTCGACTACCAGGAGATGGCCGGCGAGTCGGACGGCGCCCCCTTCGGCCACATCGTCGAGAACCGCCTGCTGCGGCTGGCGCAGTTCGAGCGGCTGGACGCCCTGCCGGCGGTGCGCCACATCGCCCCGGCCAAGGTGGTGGCCGTCGAGACCGGCACCGGCCACGCCGCGGTGACCCTGGCCGACGGCCGCGTGGTGCGGGCCGACCTGGTGATCGGCGCCGACGGCCGCGCTTCCTTCACCCGCCAGCAGCTGGGCATCCCGGCGCGCAGCTTCGCCTACCGGCAGAAGGCGGTGGTCTGCGTCATGGCTCATGCCGAGCCGCATGAGGGCGTTGCGGTCGAGCATTTCCTGCCGGCCGGCCCCTTCGCCGTGCTGCCGATGCGGGACGATGCCGAGGGCAACCACCGCTCCTCGATCGTCTGGACCGAGCATCCGGACACCGCCGACGACCTGGTGCATCGGCCGGCCGCCGCCTTCGACGCGGCGCTGCAGGCCACGGTCGGCGACTGGCTGGGGCCGGTGCGAACCCTGGGCAAGCGTTTCACCTATCCGCTCGGCGTCGTGCATGCCCGGCGCTACGGCGCCCGCCGGGCGGCGCTGATCGGCGAGGCGGCGCATGGCATCCACCCGATCGCCGGCCAGGGCCTCAACCTCGGCCTGCGCGACATCGCGGTTCTGACCGAGCTGCTGGTCGAGCGCAGCCGGCTCGGCCTCGACCTCGGCGATCCCACGATGCTGCAGCGCTACGAGCGGCTGCGGCGGCCGGACAATGTCGCCATGATCCTGGCGACGGACGGGCTCAACCGGCTGTTCTCGACCGACCTGGCCCCGGTGCAGCTCGCCCGCGACCTCGGCCTCGCCGCCGTCGGCCGCCTGCCGCCGGTGAAGCGCTTCTTCATGCGCCAGGCGATGGGGCTGGGCAGCCGGGCGCGATGACGTCGTAGGTCGGGTTCGCGAATGCGAACCCGACAATTGGTTCCGGCCGCGGGATGTTGGGTTCGCGGACGCGAACCCAACCTACGGCCGAACGAGAGGATAGCTCTCCAGGATCTCATACACCGCGCCCTCGCGGCCGACATGGCTCTGGTACAGGTGGAAGGCATCGACCGGGAAGGGCTCGGCGCGGAACGGCGCATGCTCCAGCAGCCAGCGTTCGATCCGCTCGGCCGGCGCCTGGCGCAGCCGGGCCAGGGTGACGTGCGGGGCATAGCTGCGGTCGTCCGGCGGCTGGCCGGCGGCGACCAGGGCACGGTCGATCTTGGCGTGCAGGAAGTGCAGCGCCGGCTCCGCCGCCACCCCGGCCCACAGGGTCGAGGCCGTGCGCCTGGTGCCGAACCGGCCGACCCCGTCCAGCGCCAGGCTGAAGCCGGGCGCGGCCAGGGCGTGCAGCGCCTGGTCGATTTCCTCCGCCTCCAGCGCGTCGACCTCGCCGATGAAGCGCAGGGTCAGGTGGAAATCGGCCGGGTTGGTCCAGCGCGCCCCGGGCACGCCGCCCTGCAGCAGCGACAGGCGGGGCCGCAGCGCGGCGGGGATGGCGATGGCGATGAACAGACGGAGCATGGCGTTCCTCGGCTCAACCGAGGGCAAAGCCGGCGCGGTACCGCGCCGGACTGGTGGCGAGGCGACGGCGGAAATGATGGCGCAGCGTGTCGGCCGAGCCGAAGCCGCATTCGGTGGCGATGCGCTCGACCGGCAGGGCGGTGGTCTCAAGCAGCTCGCGGGCCAGGGCCAGGCGCTCGCCGACCAGCCATTCGGCCGGGGTGGTGCCGGTGGCCTCGCGGAAGCGGCGCAGGAAGGTGCGCAGGCTCATCCCCGCCTGGTCGGCGAGCCGCTCCAGCGGCAGCTCCTCGGCCAGGTGTCGCCTCGCCCAGTCGAACAAGGCGGCCAGGCGCGGCCGCTCCTCGACCTGCACCGGCCGGTCGACATACTGGGCCTGGCCGCCCTCGCGATGCGGCGGCACCACCAGGCGCCGCGCCACCTGGTTGGCGATCCGCGCGCCCCAGTCGCGCCGCACGATGTGCAGGCACAGGTCGAGGCCGGCGGCGCTGCCGGCGGAGGTCAGCACCTGGCCTTCGTCGACATACAGCACGTCCGGCACCACCTGGAGGTTCGGATACCGCGCGGCCAGCGCCTCGGCATAGCGCCAATGGGTGGTGGCGCGGCGGCCGGCCAGAACGCCCGCGGCCGCCAGCACGAAGACGCCGGAGCAGATCGAGACCAGCCGGGCGCCGCGGGCATGGGCCCGGCGCAGCGCGGCCAGCAGCGTCTCGGGCGGGGTCTCGCGGAAGTCGCGCCAGCCGGGGACGACGATGGTGCCGGCCTCCTCCAGCGCCTCCAGCCCGGCTTCGGCCTGGACCTGGACGCCGCCGATGGCGCGCAACGGCCCGGTCTCGGCGGCGCAGACGGCGAAGCGATACCAGTCGGGGAACTCCGGTCGCGGCAGGCCGAACACCTCGACCGCGACGCCGAACTCGAAGGTGCACAGCCCGTCATAGGCGAGCACGGCGACGGTGCGGTTCGGGGGCGGGCGGGTCATAGGCGATGGGAACGCCATCGCGGCCGGAGCGTCAAGGACGCGCGTCCTCGACGCTCCGGCCTGCGCTCAGATGTGGATCGGCCGGCCGTCGACCGCGAGGGCGGCTTCCTTGACCACCTCGTTCAGGGTCGGGTGGGCGTGGCAGGTGCGGGCGATGTCCTCGGCCGAGGCGCCGAACTCCATCGCCAGCACGCATTCGGCGATGATGGTGCCGGCCTCGGCGCCGATGATGTGCACGCCCAGCACCCGGTCGGTCTTGGCGTCGGCCAGGATCTTGACGAAGCCGTCGGTGGCATTCATCGCACGCGCCCGGCCATTGGCCAGGAACGGGAACTTGCCGGCCTTGTAGGCCACGCCGGCCTGCTTCAGCTCCTCCTCGCTGCGGCCGACCGAGGCCACTTCGGGCCAAGTGTAGACCACGCTCGGGATCGCGTCGTAGTTCACATGGCCCGCCTGGCCGGCCAGAATCTCGGCCACGGCCACGCCCTCGTCCTCGGCCTTGTGCGCCAGCATCGCGCCGGCGATGACGTCGCCGATGGCGTAGATGCCCTCGACATTGGTGCGGAAGTGCTTGTCGGTCCTGATCCGGCCGCGCTCGTCCAGCTCCACGCCGGCGGCGTCGAGGCCCAGTCCGTCGGTGTAGGGACGGCGGCCGATCGACAGCAGCACGTAATCGGCCTCGATCGTCTCCGCGTCGCCTCCCTTGGCCGGCTCGACCGTCAGGGTCACGCTCTTGTCGGTCTTCTGCGCGGCGGTGACCTTGGAGCTCAGCTTGAACGCCATGCCCTGCTTGGCCAGGATGCGCTGCATCTGCTTCGACACTTCGCCGTCATTGGTCGGCAGGATACGGTCGAGGAACTCCACCACCGTCACCTTGGCGCCGAGGCGGGCCCAGACCGAGCCGAGCTCGAGCCCGATGACGCCGCCGCCGATCACCACCAAGTGCTTCGGCACCTCCGGCAGCGACAGCGCGCCGGTCGAGGTGACGATCCGCGTCTCGTCGACCTCGACGCCCTTCAGCGGGGTCGAGTCGGAGCCGGTGGCGATGATGAAGTTCTTGGCGGCGTAGGTCTTGCCCTCGACCTCGATCCGGTCCTTGGCGGTGAAGCGGGCGTGGCCGAGCAGCCGGTCGATCTTGTTCTTCTTGAACAGGAAGTCGATGCCGTCGGTGTTGGCCTTCACCACCTTGTCCTTGTGGCCCATCATGCCCGGCAGGTCGAGTTCGACACCCGAGACCTTGATGCCGAAGGCGGCCAAGGCGTGCCCGGCCTCCTCGAACTTCTCGGACGCGTGCAGCAGCGCCTTGGACGGGATGCAGCCGATGTTCAGGCAGGTGCCGCCGAGCGTCGGCATCTTCTCGACGCAGGCGGTCTTGAGCCCCAGCTGGGCGGCCCGGATGGCGGCGACATAGCCGCCGGGGCCGGAGCCGATCACGATCAGGTCATAGGTGGCTGCGGGTTCGGTCATCGCTCGCACTCAGCTTGCCGGAAGGTGGCCGCAACCTGCATGAGCAGGCGCCGCGCCGCAACTGCGTCGAGCGGGCAGCTGCCATCGCCCGGCCGGCGCCGGGTCACTCCGGCCGGCCGAGATTCTCGTCGAGGGCGGCGGCCAGGTCCCGGATCTGGCGATTGAGGGCGTCGAGCTGCGGCAGGGTCAGGCCGGAACGCTGCAGCAGCGCCTCGCCCAGGCACTGGCTGCGGGCGAAGAGCTTGCGGCCCGCCTCGGTCAGCCGGACCTGGACCTCGCGCTCATTGTCCGGGCTGCGTTGGCGCGTGACCAGCCCCGCCGCCTCCATCCGCTTCACCAGCGGCGTGATCGTGCTCGATTCGAGGGCAAGGCGCGCTGCGATGGCGCCGATGGTCCGGCCGTCCTCCTCGCCCAGCACGTTGAGCACGAGGTACTGCGGGTAGGTGATGCCCATCTCGTCCAGCATCGGCTTGTAGGTCCGGTTGATGGACATGTTGGTGCGGTACAGCGTGAAGCAGATCTGCTCGTCCAGCGCGAGCGGGTGGTCCTTCGGCAGGGGCATGCGGCGCCCTCCTGTTCCTGATGCGCGATCACATTTATCACGAAAAATGATATCGCGATAAAAAATTCACTGGACGCAGGCCGGGCGATCGGATATCTCAGATGTTATCGCGATAATAATTATTGCGATATCAACGGAGCCGCAGATGGATCACAGCGAGCACGGGACGGACGGAATTTCGCGCCGGCTCGTCCTGGCGGCGGGGGTTGGACTCGCCGCCGCGGCGGCCCTGCCGCATCCTTCCCTGGCGCAGACCGGCGCCGCGCCTTCACGCCCAACATCGGGAGACAGCACCATGAGCAGCGGACTGTTCACCACCAAGGACGGGACCAGCATCTTCTACAAGGACTGGGGCCCGCGCGACGCGCAGCCGATCGTGTTCCACCATGGCTGGCCGCTCAGCAGCGACGACTGGGATGCCCAGATGCTGTACTTCCTGGGCCAGGGCTACCGCGTGATCGCCCATGACCGGCGCGGCCATGGCCGGTCCAGCCAGACCGACATCGGCAACGAGATGGACACCTACGCCTCCGACGTGGCGCAGCTGGCGGCGCATCTCGACCTGAAGGGTGCCGTCCATGTCGGCCATTCGACCGGCGGCGGCGAGGTGGCCCGCTACGTCGCCCGGCATGGCGGCAACGGCCGGGTGGCCAAGGCGGTGCTGGTCGGCGCCGTGCCCCCGGTGATGGTGAAGTCGGAGAAGAACCCCGGCGGCCTGCCGATCGAGGTGTTCGACGGCTTCCGCAAGGCCCTGGCGGACAACCGGGCGCAGTTCTACCGCGACGTGCCCGAGGGCCCGTTCTACGGCTTCAACCGCCCGGGCGCGAAGGTCTATCCGAGCGTGATCGACAATTGGTGGCGCCAGGGCATGATCGGCGGCGCCAAGGCCCATTACGACTGCATCAAGGCGTTCTCGGAGACCGACTTCACCGAGGATTTGAAGTCGATCGAGGTGCCGACGCTGGTGATGCATGGCGACGACGACCAGATCGTGCCGTTCGCCGATTCGGCGCCGCTCTCGGCCAAGCTGCTGAAGCAGGGCACGCTGAAGGTCTACAAGGGCTTCCCGCACGGCATGTTGACCACCCATGCCGACGTGCTGAACCCGGACCTGCTGGCCTTTATCAAGGGTTGAGAATGGGTACGGGCGGCGGGATCACCGACCGCCGCCCGTTTCGAACCCGTCGAGGAGCCTATCGACGACTCAGTGCGAGCCGCTGCCGGACTGCCGGCCGCGCATGTAGTGCCGCTCCGGGTGGTAGCGCGGCTTGAACAGATGCTCGATCCAGTCCCGGATCCGGGTCCACATGCGTCGCGGGCCTCCTTCAGCCCTGGTTCAGTGCGGCGCGGACGGCGGCGAGGCCGTCCTGTCCGCCGCGGGTGGTCACGCCGGCCAGCCAGCCGGACAGAAGATCGGGGTGAGCCTTCAGATACCGCGCGGCGGCCGTCTTGCCGTCCGCCCCCTCGTCCAGGATCGTCCCCATGATCTGGTTTTCCATGTCGACCGTGAATGTCAGCTGTGACAGCAGCCGGGCGAGATTGGGGCAATTCTTCGACAAGTCTCGTCTCGTCACGGTGTAGACGGTGGCGCGGCCGAAATTCGGGCCGAAATAGGCGTCGCCGCCGCTGAGATAGGTGATCGGGAATTTCGCGTTCATCGGGTGCGGCTCCCAGGCCAGGAACGCGATCCATTCCTTGCGCCGCGCCGCCCGGTCCACCTGGCTCAGCATGCCCTGCTCGCTCGATTCGACCAGGGTCCAGCCGTCCAGGCCGAAATCCCTGGTGTCGATCATCTTCTGGATGTTCTGGTTCGCCGGCGCCCCGGGCTCGATGCCGTAGATTTTTTTGTCAAACTTGTCGGCGTGCTTGGCGAGGTCGGCGAAATCCTTCACCCCGGCCTCGGCGACATAGGCCGGGACCGCGAGGGTGAAGCGGATGCCGTCGAGATTCGGGCGGATCACCTCGATCGCCTTCTCGGCCGTCAGCGGTTCGATGAACCGACTCTGCGCCGGCATCCAGTTGCCGAGGAAGACGTCGATCTGGCTGTTCTTCAGGCTTTCGAAGGTCACCGGCGGGGCCAGGGTCTCCACCTTCTGGGTGTAGCCCAGCGGCTCCAGGAGGGTGCCGAGCACGCCGTTGGTCGAGGTGATGTCGGTCCAGCCCGGATCCGACATGCGCACGGTGGCGCAAGCATCGGGATCGGCCGCTGCGGCGGGGGCCGTGGCCAGCAGCAGCCCGGTCAGGGCAAGGGCGATGAGGCGCGCCATGGTTCAGTCTCCCTGTTGTTGTCGTCCTTGTCGGCGTCGTGGCCGCGCGCGACGCGCGGGAACCGGGCGGCGGCTTCCAGGTCGTCGAGATCCATATGGTTGCGGATGTATTGCCGGGTGGCGTCCTGCCGCGGCTGCCAATCCCAGCCATGCAGGGCGCCCCGGCGCAGCGCCGCATCCACGAAGCGGCGCCGCCGCTGGCTTTCCAGCACCTGTTCGCGCAGCCACGGCAGGTCCCAGCGCGCCGCCACCTCCGCCCGGAAGGCGGCGACGCGGGCAGCCTCGGCCGGGTCGGCGGCGCGGTTCACCCGCTCGCCTGGATCGGCGGCGAGGTCGAAGAGCTGGTCGGGATCGGCCGGGCTGTGGATGAATTTCCAGCCGCCGCGGCGGATCATCACGATCGGCGCCACCGCGCCCTCGGCCAGGTATTCGCCCAGGACCAGGTCGTGGCCGCCGGTGCCCGCCAGATGCGGCAGCAGGCTGCACCCGTCCAGCGGCGTCGGATGCAGGGGCGCGCCTTCGGGTGTGGCGAGATCGACCAGGGTCGGCAGCAGGTCGGCGGAGGACACGGCGGCGCCGACCCGGCGGGGCGCGAAGCGGCCGGGGGCGTGCACCATCAGCGGGATGCGGCAGCCGCCCTCCAGGAAGCTCATCTTGTACCAGAGGCCGCGCTCGCCCAGGAACTCGCCGTGGTCGGACAGCAGGATGGTGACCGTGTCCTCGGCCAGGCCGGCGCGGCGCAGCGCCTCCATCACCCGGCCGAACTGCTCGTCGACATAGGCGATGGCGCCGTAATAGGCGCGCCGGGCCCGGCGGGTCTGCTCAGGCGTGACCGGGGTGCGATCCAGCTCGCACACCGCGCGCAGCCGGCGCGAATGCGGGTCGTCGGCCGGCGCATCCTCGGGCAGCGGGATGTCCTCGTCGCGATGCTGGTTCCAGTACCGCTCCGGCACCGCGAAGGGGTCGTGCGGATGGGTCAGCGACACGGTCATGCAGAAGGGCTGGTTATTGCCGCTCCGCGCCAGGTCGTACAGGCGGCGCTCGGCCGCGAACACCACCTCGTCGTCGAAATCCAGCTGGTTGGTGCGGATGCAGGGGCCGGCATCGATCACCGACGACATGTTGTGGTACCAGCTCGGCCGCGCCTCCGGCCGGTCCCAGTCCGGGGTCCAGCCGAAATCCGCCGGGTAGATGTCGGTGGTCAGCCGCTCCTCGAAGCCGTGCAACTGGTCGGGGCCGCAGAAATGCATCTTGCCGGACAGGATGGTGCGGTAGCCGAGCGCCCGCAGCGCATGGGCGAAGGTCGGGATGTCGGAGGGGAACTCGGCGGCGTTGTCATAGGCGCCGATCGCCGAGGGCAGCCGGCCGGACATGAACACAGCGCGGGAGGGGCCGCACAGCGGGCTGTTGCAATAGGCGGCGTCGAACACCACCCCGTCCCGCGCCAGCGCCGCCATCACCGGCGCCTGCACCACCGCGTTGCCATAGGCCGGCAGGGCGAAGGGGGTGAGCTGGTCCGCCATCAGGATCAGGATGTTCGGTCGCCGCGCCTCTGTCCCCACGATCCGCTTCTCCATTGCTCATGTAACGACGGGTGCCGTGCCCCGGTTCAACCGACAGGGTGGGGTGCGACCGAAAGGATCGTGAAGACCGCGGCCGTTCATGGAGATATTATCTCCGCTTATGGCAACCCGTCGCCGCGACCTGCCGCCGATGCCGGCGCTCCTGGCCTTCGAGGCCGCTGGGCGGCTGTCGAATTTCAGTTCCGCGGCGCGCGAGCTCGGGGCCACCCAGCCGGCCGTCTCCCATCAGATCGCCGCATTGGAAGCAAGATTGGGCGCGGCCCTGTTCCGGCGGCTGCACCGCGGCGTGGCCCTGACCGCCGACGGCGAGCGGCTGCTGCAGGTGGTGACCCGGTCGCTCGACGCCATCGCCGACACGGCGGCGGAGATCCGCCAGGCGCGCGACCCCGGCGGGCTGACCGTGGCCACCGATTTCGGCTTCGCGACCTACTGGCTGCTGCCGCGGCTGGAGCGGCTGCGGGCGGCGCTGGGCGGGGTCGAGATCCGCATCCTGGCCAGCCAGGACGTGCTCGACCCGCGCGACCGCGCCGTCGACGCGGTGATCGCCTTCGGGTCTGGGCGTTGGCCCGGCTGCACCGTCGACCGGCTGTTCCCGGAGAGCGTGGTGCCGATCTGCAGCCCCGGGATGCTGGCTCGGCTGCCGCGCCTCGCGGCGCCGGCCGACCTGCTGGGCCAGCCGCTGCTGCATCTCGACAGCCCGGATCCCGCGCGCTGGCTCGACTGGGCCGGCTGGTTCCGCGGCCAGGGGGTGGACGGCGCGCCGCGCGGCCGGTCGCTGCGCTTCAACAACTACCCGCTGGTGCTGCAGGCGGCGCTGGCCGGGCAGGGGGTGGCGCTGGGCTGGCGGCCGCTGGTCGACGACCTGCTGGCCGCGGGGCAACTCGTCGCCTGCCTGCCGGCGCCGTACCGCACCCAGCGCGGCTATTTCCTGGCCCAGCCCCTGGCCGACCGCCCGGACCCGCTGCGCGCCGCCTTCCGCGACTGGCTGGTGGCCGAGGCCGCGGGGCGCCGGCTCGGCTAGGCGGGGTTCTGCTCGCGGAACCGGCGCCAGCCCTCGGCGCGCAGATCGCAGGCCGGGCATTCGCCGCAGCCGCGACCCCAGTCGTGCGACCGGCTGCGGTCGCCGCGATAGCAGCTGTGGGTCTCGTCGCGGATCAGTTCGATCAGCGCCTCGCCGCCCAGCGCCGCGGCCAGGCGCCAGGTCTCGGCCTTGTCGATCCACATCAGCGGCGTGTGCAGCACGAAGCGGCTCTCCATGCCCAGGTTCAGCGCCAGCTGCATCGCCTTCATGGTGTCGTCGCGGCAGTCCGGATAGCCGGAATAGTCGGTCTCGCAGACCCCGGCGACCAGGTGGCGCAGGCCGCGGCGATAGGCCAGGGCGGCGGCGAAGGTCATGAACACCAGGTTGCGGCCGGGGACGAAGGTGTTGGGCAGGCCGTTGTCCTGCATCGCGATCTCGACGTCGCGGGTCAGCGCCGTGTCGCTGACCTGGCCGAGCACGCCGAGGTCCAGCATGTGGTCGTCGCCCAGCCGCCCGGCCCAGGCCGGGAAGCGGCCGCGCATCGCGTCCAGGATGCCGGGCCGGACGTCGAGCTCGACCCGGTGCCGCTGGCCGTAATCGAAGCCGACGGTCTCGACCCGCCCGAAGCGCTCCAGCGCCCAGGCCAGGCAGGTGGCCGAATCCTGCCCGCCGGAGAACAGCACCAGCGCGCCTTCGGTCTCAGCGGCCATCGTATTCCGCCCAGCAGTTCGGGGTCTCGTAGACGGCGACGGCGGCCAGCAGCGGCAGGGCCGGCCGCACCCGGTCCCAGATCCAGGTCGCGATGTGCTCGGCCGTCGGGTTCTCCAGCCCCTCGATCTCGTTCAGGCAGTAATGGTCCAGCCGGGCCAGGATCGGCGCGAAGGCGGCCTCGACGTCGAAGAAGTCGACGACGAAGCCGGTCTCGGGGTCGACCGGGCCCTCCAGCCGCAGCTCGACCCGATAGGAATGGCCGTGCATCCGGTGGCAGCGATGCGTCGCCGGGACATTGGGCAGACGGTGCGCCGCCTCGAAGGTGAAGGCCTGGGTGATCCTCATGGAATCCCGATCAGCTTGTGGGTCTGCAGGCTCAGCCGCCATTGCGGGTGGGACAGGCAATAGGCGACCGCCGCCTCGGTGTTGGCGACCCGGTCCGGCCCGTCCATCGGCTGCAGCCAGAAATGGGTGAAGTCGAGATCCGCCACCGCCTCGGGCGGCAGATCGGGCTGCGGGTAGACCAGCTTCAGCTCGCCGCCGCGGCGCGCGGCCAAAGGCGCGCCGGCCTTGGGGCTGACGCAGACCCAGTCCAGCTCCGCCGGCGGATCGATCGTGCCATTGGTCTCGACCGCGGCGCTGAAGCCGCGGGCATGGATCGCGTCCAGCAGGGCACGGTCCAGCTGCAGCAGCGGCTCGCCGCCGGTGAAGACGACGAAGCGGTCCGCGTCCGGCCCGTCCCAGCAGGTCTCGATCGCCGCAGCCAGCGCCTCGGCCGTGCCGAAGCGGCCGCCGCCCGGCCCGTCGGTGCCCAGGAAGTCGGTGTCGCAGAAGCGGCACACCGCCTCGGCGCGGTCCTGCTCGCGGCCGGTCCACAGGTTGCAGCCGACGAAGCGGCAGAACACCGAGGCGCGCCCGGCATGGCGGCCCTCGCCCTGCAGGGTCTTGAAGATCTCTTTGACGACGTAGCCCATCACGCTGGTCCAGCGCGGCTCCCGGTGGCCCCATGGGCGGGGCCGTTGCCGCGCGGCGCGGTTTTAGCCGGTTTCGCCGCGCGGGTCAGGTGCGAATTGCCGCGGGTGGGGCATTGCCTCGGCCCTCGACCAGGGCGGCATGGCGCTCTGCTGGCGCCGAAAGGCTGAGGGCAGAGTCACCATCTCCGGATCAGGATCGGTAACCGATTAGAATGACTAATAAATATACTTCAACGTGAATGAAAGCGATTCCGAAAGACAGATATGATCAATTCTGATGGAATTTTCCGATAAAGGAATCTTTTATTTTTTGAATCAAGGGGTTGCGAGGGTCGCCATATCGGGTTATGCGATATTTCGTCTGCATTGCTTCGAATGCAGATCTTGTTGAAAGGGATATAGGAGATCCACGATATGGCATTCGATCTTCTTGGCGGTTTGCTTGGCGCCGTGGGGCAGCTTCTGGGCGGCGACAGCGGCAATCCGGTCGATGGTCTGGGCGATGGCCTGGGAGTCGGCATCGACAAGGGAACGGAGGCCGGGAACAACGGCCTCCTGGGCGTTGTCGGCGGGGCGGCCGGCGGCATTGTCGGCTTGCTGATCGGTGCGGCCGACAATCTCGGGGACTCGCTCGACAAGATCCCGGTGCTCGGCGAAGTGCTCGGTAGTGTGCTGCATCTCGGGAGCGATCTCGTCGACGGGCTGGCCGTCGCCGCGGTCGCGATCGCGGATGGCGCCCTGAGCCTCGGCGATACCCTCGACCTCGGCCCGATCAGCCAGGTGCTGAACGGCGACACCGGGGGGCTGGTCGGCGGCCTCGGGACCGGCCTGCAACTCGGGGTGGAATACGGGGCCGAGGTCAGCGGGGCCGGCTTGGCCGGGAGTGTCGGCGGGATCGTCGGCGGCCTCCTCGGCTTCGCCAACGGCACTCTCGAAAACATCGGCGTCGACCTGGGACTGGGTGGCGACGACCTGCCGTTGCAGGGCGACTACCTGCTGTAAGCCGGGCGCCTGAAACGCATCGAGGCCCGCGCCGGGCGCGGGCCTCGATTCCGATGGTCGGCCGAACCCGGCCGTTCAGCTGCTGGTCAGCTTCGACAGGTCGAGCGGCAGCGAGCGCAGGCGCTGGCCGGTGGCGGCGAAGACCGCGTTGCCGATCGCCGGCGCCAGCCCGGGCACGCCCGGCTCGCCGATGCCGGTCGGCGCCTCGGCCGACGGCACGATGTGCACCTCGACCTTCGGCATCTCCGACATCCGGGTCGGCTCATAGGTGTCGAAATTGGCCTGCTCCACCTCGCCGTCCTTGAGCGTGATCCTGTTGCGCAGGACGACGGAGAGAGCGAAGCCGACCGACCCCTCGACCTGGGCCCGGATCACGTCGGGGTTGACGGCGATGCCGCAATCGACCGCCGCCACCACCCGGTCCACCTTCAGCGTGCCGCCCTCGACCGAGACCTCGGCGACGGTGGCGACATAACTGCCGAAGGACTGGTGCACGGCGACGCCGCGGCCCTTGCCGGCCGGCAGGGGCTGGCCCCAGCCCGCCTTCTCCGCCACCAGCGCCAGCACGCCGGCGTGGCGCGGTTGGTCCTTCAGCAGCGCGGTGCGGAAGGCGACCGGGTCCTGGCCGGCGGCATGGGCCAGCTCGTCGACCACGGTCTCGACCGCATGGGCGGTGTGGGTGTGCCCGACCGAGCGCCACCACAGCACCGGCACGCCCTCCTTGGCATTGTGCACCGTCGCGGTCAGGTCCGGCACCGCATAGGCGGTGTCCGAGGCGCCCTCGATGCTGGTGGCGTCGATGCCGTCCTTCACCGCGAAGGCCTCGAAGGAGGTGCCGATCATGATCGACTTGGCGACCACGACATGGTCCCAGCCGCTGACATTGCCGGCCGCGTCCACCCCGGCCCGGACCTTGTGATAGGCCATCGGCCGGTAATAGCCGGCCTTCATGTCGTCCTCGCGGGTCCGCAGCAGGTGGATCGGCGCCTTCGCGCCGGTGGCCTTGACGATCATCGCCGCCTCGGCCGCGTAGTCAGCGGTCGGGGTGGCGCGCCGGCCGAAGGAGCCGCCGGTGTAGGTCGAGTTGATCGTCACCTGCTCCGGCTTCAGGCCGAGGATGGCGGCGATCGTCGCCTGCTCGATGGTCTGGAACTGCGACCCGGCCCACCACACGGCGCCGTCCTTGGTCGGCTCCAGCACACCGTTCAGCGGCTCCATCGGCGCATGGGCGAGGTAGGGGAACTCGAACTCCGCCTCGACCAGCTTGGCCGCCTTCTTCAGAGCGGCCTCAGCGTCGCCGCGCTTGGCCGCGGGCAGGCCCGGCGTCTGCGCCATGGTCTTGTAGTCGGCCATGATCGCGTCGGTCGAACGGCCCTCGGCCTGGCCGAAGTCCCAGTCGATCTTCAGCGCCTCGCGGCCCTGCATCGCCGCCCAGCTGTCCTTGGCCACGACCGCGACACCGGTCGGGATGGTGACCACGTCGACCACGCCCGGCACCTGCTTGGCCGCCGTCGAGTCGACGCGCTTCGGCGTGCCGCCGAAGCGCGGCGGATGGGCGACCAGCGCGGTCAGCTGGCCGGGGCGACGGACATCGATCGAGAAGCCGGCCTTGCCGGTGATCTTGGCCGGCGTGTCCAGCCGCGGCACATGCCCGCCGACCAGGGTGAAGGCCTTCGGGTCCTTCAGCGTGACGTCCGCCGGCGGCGTCAGCGCCGCCGCCTTGCCGGCGAGCTCGCCGAAGCGGGCGGATTTGCCGGAGGCGTGGCCGACGACGCCCTTCTGCACGGTGACCTCACCGGCCGGGACCTGCCACTCGGCGGCGGCGGCCTGCACCAGCATCGCGCGGGCCATGGCGCCGGCCTTGCGCAGCTGGTCCCAGGAATTGGCGATCGAGGTCGACCCGCCGGTGCCCTGGATCGGGCCGAAGGCGAGATTGTTGTAGAGCTTGGCGTCGGCCGGGGCGAATTCGAAGCGCATCTGGCCCCAGTCGGCGTCGATCTCCTCGGCGACGATGGTGGTCAGGCCGGTGGTCACGCCCTGGCCCATCTCGCATTGCTTGATCAGCACCGTGACGGTGCTGTCCGGTGCGACGCGGACGAAGGCGTTGGGGGCGAGGTCGCCGGCCGCGGCCATGGCGCGGCGGGCGAGCGGCAGATGGGCTGCGATCACCAGGGCGCCACCCAGGGCGCCGGCGCCCTTCAGGAAGGATCGGCGGTTCGGCCTGGCGAGATCGTCCCCGGGGAAGGCCGGGGCGACGATTGGCTGAGCAAACATGGATCGTCCCTTCGGTTCAGGCCAGCTGCGACGCGGCGTCGTGGATCGCGGCGCGGACACGCTGATAGGTGCCGCAGCGGCAGATGTTGCCGTCCATCGCCGAGACGATGTCGTCGTCGGTCGGCTTCGGCGTCTGGCTCAACAGGCCGATCGCCGACATGATCTGGCCGGACTGGCAGTAGCCGCACTGCACCACGTCCAGCTTGGTCCAGGCGGCGCGCACGGCCTCCGCGACCTTGCCCGACACGCCCTCGATGGTGGTGATCTTGCCCTCGCCGACATCGCCGACGAAGGTCTGGCAGGACCGCACCGGCTGGCCGTCGAGATGCACGGTGCAGGCGCCGCACAGAGCCTGGCCGCAGCCGAACTTGGTGCCGGTCATGTCGAGATGGTCGCGGAGCGCCCACAGCAGCGGCATCTGCGGATCGATGTCCAGCTCGTGGTCGGCGCCATTGATGTTGAGCTTCACCATGGTCGATGTCCCAATTTGGATGCGGTGCGGGGAACCGGGCACCGCGCCGGGCTGGCTGTCCGCGTTGTCCGCGGATCTGGGTCTAGATCGAACGTTCGATCTAATACGGCTAAAAATTCACGGGTTTCTGGCGATGGCGCGCCAGCACCCCTCGGCGATGTCGTCCAAAGTCGCGTCGTCCAGCGGCTCGTCCGGAGCCCGCCGGGCGAGGCGCGCGGCGACACCGAAGGACAAGTCGTAGACGATGTCCGTCGGCAACGGCTTGAACGGATTGCCGCCGTCGACGAAACCCAGCCGCCGGGCCAGGACGGCGAAGTTCTGGTCCTCCTTCGCCAGCTCCTGCAGGTCGGTCGGGCAGTGATAGGGCGAGTTCTCGTACTGCTCGAGGAACCGGGCCTCCAGCCGGTGGGTGCGGTAGAAATCGTAGGCGTTGCGCCAGGTGCGCTTGAACGCCTCCTTGGGGGAGACGCCGTCGACGCCGCCCTGCAGCATGGCCCGGGCCTTCACCGCCTTGACCTCCCGGTAGAGATCGCGGATCAACTCGTCCTTGCTGGCGAAATAGTGGTAGATCACGCCGGGACTCGCACCCGAGCGCTTGGCGACCTGGGACATCGGCGTGTCGTGGAAGCCACGCTCCGCCACCAGCTCCAGCGTCGCCTTCAGGATCGCATCCCGCTTGCTGTCGGTGTCGGGGAACACGGGGGACCATACTCGATCGAACGTTCGTTCTAGCTGGTTAGCCGGTCCGCCGGGTTCAAGTCAAGGCACGCGTCAGCGTTTGGCGCAGTCGAAGATGTTCTCCAGCGCGGTGCCGGAGCCGGCGAGGGTGAAGGGCTCGGTCACCGCCGGCTCCGCCAGGCCGACCGTCAGCGTCTTGCCGCGGCGCAGGGTCTCGACCAGCGCCTTCATCTGGTCGGTGGTGAAGGCCTTGGACGGACCCCAGTCGAAGCTGGTCGCGACCTCCTCGAGCGTGACGGCCATCGGCACCGCCGTGGCCTTGCCGTCGACGGTGAAGGTCACCGGGACCGACTTCGCCTCCAGGGCCAGCTTGCGCGGCAGCGAGAACAGGACGTAGGCGCCGGTGCGGCCTGCCTGGCTGCCCTGCGGCGCGATGTCGTCGGCGCAGTAGACGCCCAGATGGGCGCCGTCGGCATTGGTCAGCCCGGCATAGGCCGTGCCCATGTGAACGCCGGTGCCCCAGCCCTCGGCCTCCTGGGCCGAGGCCGGCACCGCGATGCTCAGCAGGGCGGGCAGGACGAGGAGAGCAGCGCGGATCAAGCTAGACTCCGAAACGAAGAAGGGCACGTCTTCACCGTGCCCTTCGGGTCGATCACATGTCGAGCAGGATGCGCTGCGGGTCCTCCAGGCACTCCTTGACCCGGACCAGGAAGGTCACGGCCTCGCGCCCGTCGATGATGCGGTGGTCGTAGGACAGGGCCAGATACATCATCGGCCGGATCTCGACCTTGCCGCCGACGGCCATCGGCCGCTCCTGGATCTTGTGCATGCCCAGGATGCCGGATTGCGGCGGGTTCAGGATCGGCGTCGACATCAGCGAGCCGTAGACGCCGCCGTTCGAGATGGTGAAGGTGCCGCCGGTCAGGTCGGCCATCGACAGCTTGCCGTCGCGCGCCTTGCGGCCCAGGTCGCCGATGGTCTTCTCGACCTCGGCGAAGGACAGGCCGTCGGCGTCGCGCACCACCGGCACGACCAGCCCGTTCGGCGTGCCGACGGCGACGCCGATGTCGTAGTAGTTCTTGTAGACCAGGTCGTCGCCGTCGATCTCGGCGTTGACCGCCGGCAGCTCCTTCAGCGCGACGATGCAGGCCTTCAGGAAGAAGGACATGAAGCCCAGCTTCACGCCGTGCTTCTTCTCGAAGCTGTCCTTGTACTGGTTGCGCAGCGCCATCAGCGCCGTCATGTCGACCTCGTTGAAGGTCGTCAGCATGGCGGCGTTGTTCTGCGCCTGCTTCAGCCGGGTGGCGATGGTCTTGCGCAGCTTGGTCATGCGCACCCGCTCCTCCCGGTCCTTCTGCGGCCGCGGGCCGCTTTCCGGACGGGTGAAGGCGGGGACCTCGATCACAGTGCCGGACGCGGGCGCGGCGGCCGGCTTGGCGCTGCCGGAAGCGGCCGCCTGTGCGTCCTCCTTCAGGATGCGCCCGCCCTTGCCGCTGCCGGCGATGGCGCCGGCGTCGAGATTGTTCTCGGCGATGATCTTGGCGGCCGACGGCATGGCGATCGGCGCCTCGCCGCCATTGCCCTTGGCTGCGGGGGCCGGGGCCGGGGCCGGAGCCGGCGCGGCGGCGGGCTTCGCCGCCTCGGCCTTGGCCGCCGGCTTGGCGGCCGGGGCGCCGGCGCCCTCGCCGATGCTGCCCAGGAGGGCGCCGACCTCGACATTGGCGCCTTCCTCGGCGACCACGGCTTCCAGCACGCCGGCTGCGGTGGCGTTGACCTCGAGCGTCACCTTGTCGGTCTCGAGCTCGACCAGCGGCTCATCCATGGCCACGGCCTCGCCCGGCTTCTTCAGCCAGCGGGCGACGGTGGCCTCGGTCACCGATTCGCCCAGGGCGGGCACCTTGATCTCGACGCTCATAGAGTCTCCGTTCCTTCCGGTCCGTGCGTACGGTGCTCGGCCTCTTTTGGAGTCAGTTGGCCGGGATCAGCCGACCGACAGGGCCTCGTCGACCAGCTTGGCCTGTTCCTGGTTGTGGCGGCGCAGCAGGCCGGTGGCCGGGGCCGCGGCCTCCGGCCGGCCGGCATAGCGCGGCCGGGCGCTGCGATGGCCGATCTCGGCCAGGGCGGCCTCGATCTTGCGGTCGACGAAGTACCAGGCACCCTGGTTCTCGGGCTCCTCCTGGCACCACACCACCTCGGCGTTGGGATACTTCGCCAGCTCCGCCCCCAGCGTCTTGCGCGGGAACGGGAACATCTGCTCCAGCCGGATGATGGCGACGTCCTTCAGGCCGCGCTCCTCGCGCTCCTTCTTCAGGTCGTAATAGACCTTGCCGGAGCAGATCACGACCCGCCGCACCTTGTCGCCGGCCACGAGCTCCGCCGTTTCCGGCAGCACGCGGTGGAAGGTCGACCCGTTGGTGAAGTCGGCCAGGGTCGACACCGCTTCCTTGTGGCGCAGCAGCGACTTCGGCGTGAACACCACCAGCGGCTTGCGGAAGTCGCGGTGGATCTGTCGCCGCAGCGCGTGGAAGTAGTTGGCCGGGGTGGTCAGGTTCACGACCTGCCAGTTGTCCTCGGCCGATTGCTGCAGATAGCGCTCGATGCGGGCCGAGGAATGCTCCGGCCCCTGGCCCTCATAGCCGTGCGGCAGCAGCATCACCAGGCCCGACATGCGCAGCCACTTCTGCTCGCCGGAGGAGATGAACTGGTCGATGATGGTCTGGGCGCCGTTGGCGAAGTCGCCGAACTGCGCCTCCCACAGCGTCAGGGCCCGCGGCTCGGCCAGCGAGAAGCCGTATTCGAAGCCCAGCACCGCGAATTCCGACAGCGGGCTGTCGTGGACCTCGAAGGCGGCCTGGCCCTCGCGGATGTGGTTCAGCGGGACGTAGCGCTCCTCGGTCTCCTGGTCGACCAGCACCGAATGGCGCTGACTGAAGGTGCCGCGGCCGGAATCCTGGCCGGACAGGCGCACCGGGATGCCCTCGGCCACCAGCGTGCCGAAGGCCAGCGCCTCGGCCGTCGACCAGTCGATGTCGCGGCCGGTCTCGATCATCTGCGCCTTGGCCTTGAGCTGGCGTGCGACCTTGGGGTTGACGTTGATGCCCTGCGGCACCGCGCTGATCGCCTGGCCGACCTCGCGCAGCAGCGCGTCCGGCGCGGCGGTGGTGCCGCGGCGATCGTCGCCCACGGCCGCGGTCAGGCCCGACCAGGCGCCGCCCAGCCAGTCCGCCTTGTTCGGCTTGTAGGTGGTCGACCCCTCGAACGCTTCCTCCAGATGCTTCTGGAAGTCGCGCACGACACCTTCGGCGGCCTCGGCCGTCAGCAGGCCTTCCTCGACCAGCTGCCTGGCGTAGATCTCGCGCACCGGCGGGTGCTTGGCGATGGTCTTGTACATCAAGGGCTGGGTGAAGGCCGGCTCGTCGCCTTCGTTGTGGCCGAAGCGGCGGTAGCAGAACATGTCCACCACCACGTCGTGGCCGAACTTCTGCCGGAACTCGATGGCGATGCGCGAGGCATGCACCACCGCCTCGGCGTCGTCGCCGTTGACATGGAAGATCGGCGCCTGGACGGTCCGCGCCACGTCGGTGCAGTAGGGGCCCGAGCGGGAATAGACCGGCGCGGTGGTGAAGCCGATCTGGTTGTTGATGACGAAATGGACGGTGCCGCCGACGCGATAGCCCTTGAGGTCGGACATCATCAGCGTCTCGGCCACCACGCCCTGGCCGGCGAAGGCGGCGTCGCCGTGGATCAGCAGCGGCAGGACCGCGTTGCGGTCCTCGTCGCGGCGCTGGGTCTGCTTGGCGCGGACCTTGCCGATCACGACCGGGTTGACGCATTCCAGATGCGACGGGTTGGCGGTCAGCGACAGGTGCACGGCGTGGCCGTCGAACTCGCGGTCCGAGGAGGTGCCGAGGTGGTACTTCACGTCGGCCGAGCCCTGGACGTCGTCCGGGTTGGCCGGGTTGCCCTGGAACTCCGAGAAGATCGCGGCGAAGGGCTTGCCCAGGAAGTTGGCCAGCGTGTTCAGGCGGCCGCGATGGGCCATGCCGACCACGATCTCCTCGAGGCCCAGCTGCCCGCCCCGCTTCAGGATCTGTTCGAGGGCGGGGATCATCGCCTCGCCGCCGTCCAGACCGAAGCGCTTGGTGCCGGTGTATTTGACGTTGAGGAAGCGCTCGAAGCTCTCGGCCGCGGTCAGGCGCTCATAGATCGCGCGTTTGCCCTCCGGGGTGAACTCGGTGCGGTTCTCGATCGTCTCGATCCGCTCCTGGATCCAGGCGCGGATCGCCGGGTCCTGGATGTGCATGTACTCGACGCCGATATGGCCGCAATAGGTGGCGCGCAGCCGGGTCACGATCTGGCGCAGCGTCGGGGTGTCGAGGCCGAGCTGGCCGGCGACGTAGATCGGACGCTCCATGTCGGCTTCGGTGAAGCCGTAGGTGGCGGGGTCGAGGTCCGGGTGCGGCTTGTGCACGGTCAGGCCGAGCGGGTCGAGATCGGCCAGCAGGTGGCCGCGCACGCGGTAGGCGCGGATCAGCTGCATCGCCCGCAGCGTGTCGTGGGCGGCGCGGCGGATCGCGTCGGCATCGGGGGCGGCGACGGGCGCCGCCGGCGCCTTGCCGGGCTTGGCGCCCTTTGCCGGCGCCTCGGTTGGCGCCTCCAGCCCGAAGGCCTCGCCCAGGCCGTTCAGCTTGACCGCGGGGGCGGCGCCGTTCTGCGGGCTCCAGGATGGTCCGGTGCCGACCTCAGCCTCGCCTTCGCCGAGTCCGGCGAAGAAGGCGCGCCAGCTCTCGTCCACCGAGGCCGGATCGGCCCGGTAGCGCTCGTGCAGCTCGGCGATGAAATCGGCATTCGGGGCGAACAGGAAGGAGCTTTGCTCCGACGGGCTACCCATCATTTCCAACGGCCGGTCTCGGGCCGTTTCCCTGGCGGTCGGTGGCCGCGTTGGCGCCGCGGCCGGGCGGTCCCTGGCGGGACGGGGCTCCAAGTGGCGCGCAACCTACGCCGAAAGTCCAAGAGATGAAAGATATGTCGGGCGCGGAACGAGCAATTTCCGGCGTCATTACGACAGATCTCCCACGCAAAGAACGCAAACGCGACATCGTGACAGACACGGACGGTCCGAATCGAGGGGATTCGGACATGAAAAAGCCCCGACCGGCAGAACCGGTCGGGGCCGAATCTCGGCTGCGAAGGGGATCAGCCCTTCATCGCCGCGAGCATGGTCTTGCCGAGGGAGGCGGGGGAGTCGGCGACGGCGATGCCGGCGGCCTTCAGCGCCTCGATCTTGTGGTCGGCGGTGTCGTGGCCGCCGGAGATGACGGCGCCGGCATGGCCCATGCG
>NZ_JBHYMS010000048.1:0-61403 GCF_042743185.1 Inquilinus sp. NPDC058860
CGGCCGGGGGCTCCGCGGCAGCTGGCACGGCAGCGGCGGTCCGCTCCGGCCGGGTGGCGGCAGGCGGCGGGGACGCCGAAGCCTGAGCGGCCGGTCCGGCCGTCTGCTCCGCCGTCTCGTTCGCGGCCGGCGCGGCCGGCGGCTCGGGGCGGCGGCCCGGCACCGGGGTGGCGGGAGCCGCCGCAGCCTCCGTTGCCGCCGTGGTGCCGGCCGGCTGGGCCGTGATCGGGGCGGGGGCCTCGGGCGCGGGCGCCGTATCGGCCCGGGTCGTCGGTGCCGCGGCCGGCTCGGTCGCTGGAGCGGCGTCGGCCGCGACCGTCGCCGGCTCCGCCGGCGGCGTCGGGCGCTGGCTGGGGATCGGGGGCTGGATCGGGGCCTTGGCGGCGGCCTCCGGCGGCTCCTCCGGCGGCGCGGCCGGGGCGGCCGGTTCCGGCGGTGTCAGCTGGGACGCCAGCGCCCCCAGGGCCTGCTCGGCGCTGGCATCGGCGGGAGAGGGGGGCGCCGGCGCGGCCGGGGCGGTCGCATCGGGGGCCAGGGTGACGAAGCCGCTGCGCGGGGTGTCGTCCTGCAACCGGGCCAGCGCCGTCTTGGCGTCGGGGTTGCCGGCATCGGCCGCGACGCGGTACCAGCCGGCGGCGGCCCGCGGATCGGGGGCGCCGACTGCGCCGGTCTCGTACAGCCGGCCCATGTTGAAGGCGCCGCGGGGGTTGCCGTTGGCGCTGGCCTGGCGGAACCATTTCAGCGCCTCGGCCGGGTCGCGGCCGATGCCGGCGCCGTTGAGATAGGCCAGGCCGAGCGCGTTCTGCGCGTCGGGATGGCCGGCCTCGGCCGCCTTGCGGAAATAGGTCGTCGCCGTCGCCGAATCCCGCGCCACGCCGAGGCCGCGCTCCAGCAGCACGCCGAGATTGTAGGCGGCGTTGGTGACGCCGTGGTCGGCGGCCTTGCGGTACCAGTGGGCGGCCCGCTCGAAGCTGCGCGGCACCTGCAGGCCGAGGGCATAGAAGGTGCCCAGATCGTGCTCGGCATCGGGCGCGCCGGCGATCGCGCGGCGGGCCAGGGTGCGCAGCTCGGCCGAGGCGTCCGCCGGCAGCGGCGCCTGCGCCGCCGGATCGTCCGAGGCGGCCGCCTGGTCGGAAGGGGGTGCCGCCGGAGCCTGAGCCGCCGGCTGATCGTCGGCGGGCGGCGTCGCAGCGGCTTCCGGTGCCGACACCGCCGGGGTCTCGGCGGTCGGTTCGGTGGCCGGCGGCGCCGCAGCGGCCTCCGCCGTCCGGACCGGGGCAGGCACGGCATCGGCGGAGGAGGGCGGTGCAGCTGGGGCGGCCGCGCTCCCGGGCACGGGCTGCGGGACCGGGGTGGCGGTGGCCTCGGGGGGCGCCACCGGCTGCGGGACAGCGGACGGCCGGACAGCGGGCGCCGGTGCTTCGGCCGGTGCGGCTGCGCGCGGCTCCGGCCGGCTCTCGGCGACCGCGGTCGTCGCGGCAGCCGGTATGACGGCGGGGGCCGGCTCGGCCGATGGCGGAACCGGGATGGCGGTCGCCGCCGCCGGCGTCTCCGTCGGGGCTGCGGGCGGCGCGGACCCCCGCTCGCGCGAGCCGAAGCCGACCAGGGCGATCCCGCCGATGCCGAGGATGGCGATCAGCGCCGCCGCGATCCACCCGACCAGCCCGCCGCGGCGCGGCGTCGTCGTCGCCGTCTCCGCCAGGCGGTCGTTGAGTGCGTCGATCTCGCCGCGGGCGCTGCGCAGTTCCTGCTGCAGCTGCAGCACGCTGTCGTTCAGCGATTTGAGCCGCGCTTCCTCCGTCGTCTCGGGCGCGTTCTGCGCCGGGAAGTGCAGGGAATCCTCAAGGGGCTGCTCGCCGCTCATACCGTGACCTGCCTCGACCGTTGCCTGACCCGCGCTGCCCGCATACGCGCCTAATCTTCTATTATGCCGGAACCGGGCCGGCAACGCGCGGTTGCGATGCGGCACCGGCTGGGCTATCTATCCCGCCCGGCCGATTGGGGCGTAGCCAAGCGGTAAGGCAGCGGGTTTTGGTCCCGCCATTCCTAGGTTCGAATCCTAGCGCCCCAGCCATTTCCCGGTATCGCGCGGGACTGCCGGGTTGGCCTCTCCGTCCCGGGACGGTATAGCTGGTCGACCCCCAGGACGATCCGGCGAGGCCGAGCATGCGAACGGCAGTGGTTATCTTCGCGGCGGCGATTGCGGCCCGCATGGCCCTGACCCCCGTCTACTATCTCACGGTCGACGCAGACGGCGACGCGACCGCGCAGACGCCCGTCCTGGCGGGCAGCCGGGAGAACTGCGAAGCGGCGCTCGCGGCCTCTTCGCCCAGCACCCGTTGCGAGGCTGTCCTGGGGATCTGGCATCTGCTGGGCGCGGCCGGCACGGCGGTCTGGTCGCTGGAGAGATCCGTCGGCGACGTCCTGCGCCCCGTGGAGGACGCGCAGGATGCCGCCATGGAAGCGGTGCAGGACGCCGTGCAGGATGCGGCGATCGATGCGGTCCAGGATGCCGTCGGCGGCGATGGCGACGGTCCGCTGGACCAGATCGCGAACTGATCCGTCGCCGCGGCCGGAGGGGGCGGCGGGAACCTGCGGGGCAGCTCCGTCGTTTCCTGGGACAGGAGGTACGGATGATGCTCGTGGCTCTCATCGCTCTCATCGGCGGTTTCGCGCTCGCCCTCATCTACGGCCTCGCCCTGTGCCGCGCCGCCCGGCAGGATGACGATCTGGAGCGGCCGAGGCAGATCTCGTATCGCTGGGTCGCCCGGCCGCCGCGCTGGACGGTGTGGGCGCCGACCCGCCAGACGGTCGCGATCCGCCTGCCGCGCCGTCGCTGATCCCTCAATCGATCGCGATCAGGTCGTCCGTCGCGCCGTCGGCCAGGCGTCGGGCGTGCAGCCGCGCCAGCGGGTCTTCCGGGTGCTCGATCGTCAGCGCTGCGAAGGGCATGGCCGCCCCGGCCCCGCCCCGGCGCAGCGCCGCGTACGCCGCGGCATAGGCCTCGGCGGGGGCGGGGCAGAGCTCGTCGGGCATCATCGCCTCGACCGGGGCGCCGATGCCGCGCAGCAGCAGCCGCCCGACCGGCCGGAACCTCCGGCCCGGGCAGGCCCTGGCCGCGGCGGCGGAGACGCAGATCGCCGTTCCCAGCGCCTTGTTGGCGTGCTCCAGCCTCGCCGCCAGGTTCACCGCCTCGCTGTAGGCGGTGTAGTCGAAATGATGCCGGCTGCCGAAATTCCCGACCACAGCGCTGCCGGTCGTGACCCCGATCCGGGTCTCGCCGAAGGGCATGCCCTCGGCCCGCCGGGCGGCGGCGAAGCCGGTGGCGAAGCGGTGGATCGCCAGGGCGCAGGCGACGGCGCGCTCGGCATGGTCGGGCTGGTCCACCGGCGCGCCGAACATCGCGTGCAGCGCGTCGCCCACCATCTTGTCGATGGTGCCGCCGGCATCCAGGACGCAGCCGCAGATGCCGTCGAAATAGGCGTTCAGCGTGGCCACCAGCCGGTCGGGCGGCACCGTCTCGCTCAGGCTGGTGAAACCGGCGATGTCGGTGAAGACGAAGGACATCTCGCGCCACTCGCCGCCCAGCCGCAGCCGCTCCGGATGCTCCGCCAGCCGGGCCACCAGGGCGGGGGCCAGATAGCGGGCGAAGGCGGCGCGGATGGTCCGGCGGTCGCGCTCGACCCGCCATTGCGCCGTCGCCGCCACGACGCCATGGGTCAGCAGCAGGCCGAGCGCCGGCAGCGTCGGGTCGAGCAGCAGCCCGGCCTGCCGATAGGCCAGGAAGGCGCCGGCGGCGATGGCTGCGGCGGCCAGCACCGCCAGGCCGCCCGAGATGATCGCCGGCAGTCTGCGCCATGATGCGACGAGGGCGAGGCCGAGCACCAGCAACAGCCCGATCTCCGCGGCCATGGCCCAGGCCGGCCGGGTGAGCTGGCGGCCGAGCAGGATCTGCTCCAGCGCTTCGGCATGGGCGGTCACGCCGGCGATGCGGTCGTGCAGCGGCGTCAGCACGGTGTCGCCGAAGCCGGCGGCGGTGACGCCGATCAGCGCGATCCGCCCGCGCAGCGCGGTCGCGAGCTCGGCATCCGGCACGGCGGGGTCGAGCACCCGCCAGGCCGGGACCCGGCGGGCCGGCGCGTCCGGCGTGAACTGCAGCCAGAACTGGCCATCGGGCGCCACCGGCAGGACCACCTCGCCGACCCGGACCGCATCCAGCCCCGATCCGTCTGCAGCGGCCCGCAGCGTCACCGTGCCGGCGCCCTGGGCGACCCGCAGCGCCTCGACCGCGAGCGACGGGATCGGGATGTCGCCGAGCAGGGCGACCGCTGGAAGCCGCCGCAGCACCTCGTCCCGCCCGGCGGCGGCGCCGATGCTGCCGTTGCCCGCCGCCGCGGCCTCGAATTCCGGCAGGCTCGGCACCGCCCCGGCGAAGCGGTCCAGCCGCTGCCGCGCCGGCCCGATCTCGGCGAAGCTGGCGGCGATGCGCGGCATCCGGCCCGGCTCCTCGGCCAGGGCGAAGGCGACGACGCTCGGGGCTCGGCCGAGCGCCGCAGCGAGGTCGCGGTCGGGATCCGGCAGCTCCTTGGTCAGCGCCGCCAGCATGGCCGGGTCGGCGCGGCCGGCCAGCAGCTCCGCGATCCGGGCCGGGGCGGTGCGGTCCGGCTCGGCGAGGATGAGGTCGAGCACGACCGCCGCGGCGCCGGCCCGGGCCAGCCGCTCGACCAGCCGGGCCAGACGGTCGCGCGGCCAGGGCCATTGTCCGACCCGGTGCAGCGACTCGTCGTCGATCGCGATCACGCGGACCGGCACGCCGGGGTCGTAGGCGGGCGGCGCCAGGCGCTGGAACAGGTCGAAGCCCTGCAGCCGCAGCGCCGCCACCGGCGTCGGATCGGCCAGGCGCAGCGCCAGCAGCCCGGCCAGGATCAGAAGCCCGGGCAGAGTCGGGCCGAAGCGGCGCCACAGGCCGTGCATGGGGATCAGGGCACTCCGGCGTCGGCGATGTCGGCGAGCACGTCGGTGTCGCAGATCACCAGCGCCCCGTCCTGCCGCCGCAGCAGCCCCTCGGCGGACCAGCGGCCGAGCTGCAGGTTGACCTTCTCCCGGCTGGCCCCGATCAGCTGGCCGAGGTCGCGCTGCGACAGGTCCAGCGGTAGCAGAACCTCGCCCCCCGCGCCACGGGCCCCGCGGGCTTCGCTCAGCGTCAGCAGCAAACGCGCCAGCCGCGACGGCAGGGTCAGGAGGGCCACGCCCTCGAGCTGGTCGCTGGTGCGCCGCAGCCGGGTCGACAGCAGCTCCAGGAGCCGGATGCAGGCCTCGGGCGAGTCCTGCAGCACCGGCAGCACCTCGCGACGCTCCAGGCTCAGCAGCCGGCAGGGGCCGAAGGCGACGGCGTCGGCGCTGCGGCCGCGTCCGTCCAGCAGCGACATCTCGCCGAAGATCTCGCCCGGCTCAAGGATGGCGAGGAGGATCTCGCGTCCCTGCGGCGAGGTCAGGCGCAACGCCACCCGGCCGGAGGCCACGATCATCAGGCTGGTGCTCTCGTCGCCGCGCAGGAAGATGGTGTCGCCGTCCTCGTGCCCGCGCTCGGTCAGCCGGGCGGCCAGGGCGTCGCGCTGGGACGAAGGGAAGGCGGCGAAGAACGGGGTCTCGGACAGAAGATGGCGCTTCTCCGCCGGCGGAACGCTGGCCACTGACTCTCTCCTGTCTCGGTTGCGCTAGGATAGGGGCTGTCTTCCATGACGGGAAGGCCCGGTTGCGCTGCGCAATGACCCAGGTAACACCGGACGGCGCCGTTCCGAACCATGATCTCTCGGAAAGGGAGATTGCGATGTCACGACTTTCACGCTCCATCGGGTTCGCCCTCGCCTGCCTGCTGCTGCCGGCGGCCGCCCTGGCCGAGGACCGTCCGCAGATCGGCCAGGTCGACCGGCTCGAGCCGGCGGCCGGCGCCTACTATCAGGGCCAGGACCGGCTGCTCGACCCGGCCTCGCCGGTGTTCCTCGACGACACGCTGTGGACCGGTCCGCAGTCGCGGCTGCAGGTCAAGCTCGACGACGGCACCGAGTTGGCGCTCGGCTCGGCGGCGCGGCTGCTGGTCGACCGCTTCGCCTATGGCGGGGCCGATGGCGGCGCCACGCTGGCGCTGCGCCGGCTGCAGGGCGCCTTCATGTTCGTCGGCGGCGGCGTCGAGCAGGCGCCCGGCCACAGCGTCACCATCGAGACCGGCGTCGCCACGCTCGGGGTGCGCGGCACCCGCTTCTTCGCCGGCCCGATCGACGGCGCCTTCGGCGTCCTGGTCCTCGACGGCGCGGTCGATGTCGCGACCGATGCCGGTTCGGTCACGCTCGGCCCCGGCGAGGGCACGGCCGTCACCAGCCGCAGGGAACCGCCGGGCGAGGTCAGGCGCTGGCCGGCCGAGAAGGTCCAGCGGGCGCTGGCGATGGTCGGCTTCCGCTGAGGGAAGCCGCGGCCCCTACAGCCCCAGGTCGCGCTTGATCTCGGCCAGGACGGCGCAGGCCTTGTTCGGGTCCTGGGCGCTGATCGAGGGCAGCGACTGGATCTTCTTCGAGATCTCGGACAGCTTGTCCTCGGGCAGCGATCCGTCGCGCACCTTGGAGCCCCAGGCGGCGACCACGGCCGCGGATTCGGCGTTCACGTCGCAGGATTCGGCGGCCGAGGCGGGCCCGGCGACGAAGGCGAGAAGGCCGGCGGTCAGGACAAGGGCGCGCATTCCACTCTCTGGTCTCAGCGCAGCCGGCAGGGCTGCAGGCGGAGAATCGCGGGCAAGCATGGCGAGATCAAGGCCAGGCCTCCTCTTCCGGTGCCCGTCCGGTTGCGCTATGAAGCGCCAATTCCCCAGGGGTGTTGGAGAACCGACCATGGCCGATCACGCGACGTTCCGGAAGGACTTTCCGGTCTCCTGGGAGGAGCTGCACCGCAACGCCCGCGCCCTGGCCTGGCGCCTGGCCGAGCTGGGTCCGTGGAAGGGCATCGTCGCCATCACCCGCGGCGGGCTGGTGCCGGCGGCGATCCTGGCGCGCGAGCTCGACGTCCGGCTGATCGACACGGTCTGCGTCTCGACCTACGACCACCAGGACATGCGCGAGTCCAAGATCCTCAAGGCGCCGGTGGAGGGCGACGGCGAGGGTTGGCTGATCGTCGACGACCTGGTCGACACCGGGCGGACCGCCCGGGTGGTGCGCGACCTGCTGCCGAAGGCGCATTTCGCCACCGTCTACGCCAAGCCGGCCGGCCGGCCGCTGGTCGACACCTTCATCACCGAGGTCAGCCAGGACACCTGGATCTTCTTCCCCTGGGACATCGAATACCGCTACGCCGAGCCGATCGCCGAGATCCGCCAGAAGCGCTGAGGCCGCCATGCCGATCCATTTCGAAGCGTCGGAGCTGGCGGAGCGCCGCCGCCGCGTCTGCACCGAGATCGCCGCCCGCGGCCTCGATGGCCTCTTGGTGTTCCGCCAGGAGTCGCTGTACTGGCTGACCGGCTACGACACCTTCGGCTACGTCTATTTCCAGTGCCTGTGGCTCGGCGCCGACGGCCGGATGGCGCTGCTGACCCGCTCGGCCGACGAGCGCCAGGCGCGCTTCACCTCGGTGATCGAGGACGTCCGGGTCTGGGTCGACCGGGCGGGCTCCGAGCCGGCGGACGACCTGCTGGCGATCCTCGACGAGCACAAGGTCCGCGGCGGCAAGGTCGGGGTCGAATGGGACGCCTACGGCCTGACCGCGGCGCTCGGCTTCCGGCTCAAGGCCAAGCTCGACGGCTATGCGCAGCACGAGGACGCCTCCGACCTCGTCTCCCGCTTTCGGCTGATCAAGAGCCCGGCCGAGCTCGCCTATGTGCGCGAGGCGGCGAAGCTGGCCGACGCCGCCTATGACGAGGCGGTGAAGCTGACCGGGCCCGGCGCCTTCGAGGGCGACATCCTGGCGGCGATGCAGGGCGCGGTCTGGCGCGGCGGCGGCGACGACCCGGCCAACGAGTTCATCATCGGCTCCGGCCCCGGCGCCTTGATGTGCCGCTACTTCACCGGCCGGCGCCACCTCTCGGCCGAGGACCAGCTGACGCTGGAATTCGCCGGCACCTACCGCCACTACCACGCCTGCCTGATGCGCACGCTGCTGGTCGGCAAGGCCTCGCCGGAGCACCGGGCGATGCATCAGGCGGCGGTCGAGGCGCTCGAGGCGGCGAAGGCGGCGCTGAAGCCCGGCCGGCCGCTCGGCGACGTGTTCGACGCCCATGCCCGGGTGGCCGACGCCGCCGGGCTGCGCCACGCCCGGCTGAACGCCTGCGGCTACTCGCTCGGCACCACATTCGCGCCGAACTGGATGGACGCGCCCGGGCTGTCGATGTTCTTCCACGGCAACCCGACTCTGGCGGCGCCCGGGATGGTGTTCTTCATCCACATCATCCTCTACGACAGCGACCGCGGCCTGGCCATGACCTCGGGCCAGACCGTGCTGGTCACCGACACCGGCTGCGAACCGCTGACCCTGGCGCCGACCGACCTCGTCGTCGCTTCGTAGGTTGGGTTCGCGTCAGCGAACCCAACAATGGCTCAGGCGGTGCGATGTTGGGTTCGCAAGGGCGAACCCAACCTACGTCGTCAGTCGTGGGTCTCTCCTGACAGCGGCGTCGCCCGCATCGACGGGCGGCGGCTGAAGGCGTCGAACCAGGTGGAGAGGCGCGGCCGGCCGGGGCGGAACGACGGCAGGTCGCGGAACTCCAGCCAGCTCAGCGCCGTGGCCAGGGCGATCCGGCCGAGATCGACCGGGCCATGCAGGTCGACCTCGCGCTCGACAAAATCATAGGCCGCGACCAGCTTCGCCGCTTGGCCCTCGGCCAAAGGCGGATAGCGCAGCGTCTCCGGCCGGCGCGCAGTCTCCCAGCGCAGGGCGATGCCGGCATCGGCCAGCCCCTGGGCCAGGGCCTGCAGCCGCAGGGTCAGGGCCCGCGCCCGGCCGGCAGGCGGGATCAGCCTCGGCCCGTCATGCAGCTGGTCCAGGTGGTCGCAGATCGCGACGCTGTCGAACAGCGCCAGCCCGTCCTCGCAGATCAGCACCGGCACCTTGCCCAGCGGGTTGGCGGCGAACACCGCCTCGTTGCGCCGGGTCGGGCTGGTCTCGTGATGGATCACCTCGATCCGGCCGGCCAGCCCGGCCTCGTGCGCCATCACCAGCACCTTGCGGGCATAAGGGGAATGGGTCTGGTACAAGAGCTTCATGGTCTGTTCCGGCTTGGATAGGGTCTCATGACCCTATCCGCCGGCTCGCGGGAGGTGCGCGCGATGATTGTGGTCACGCGCAAGTTTTTTGCGCGAAGGACTACCCGATCCGCCCGACCTTCATCCTTGGATCCAGCAGGTCGCGCAGCCCGTCGCCGATCAGGTTGAGGCCCAGCACGGCGACGGCGATGGCCAGGCCCGGGAACACCGCCTGCAGCGGCGCCTGGGCCAGCAGGGTCTGGGCGTCCAGCAGCATCTTGCCCCAGCTCGCCTGCGGCGGCTGGGTGCCAAGGCCGAGATAGCCCAGCGCCGCCTCGGCCAGGATGGCGATGGCGAACTGGACCGTGGCCTGCACGATCAGGGCGTTGGCCATGTTCGGCAGCACGTGGCGCAGCGCGATGTCCAGCCGCGACCGGCCCAGCGACTGGGCGGCGCGGACGAAGTCGCGGCCATAGACCACCAGGGCGGCGCCGCGCGCCACCCGGGCGAAGACGGCGATGTTGAAGATGCCGATCGCCAGGATGGCGTTGACCGCGCCGGGGCCCATGAGGGCGGTGATCAGGATGGCGCTGAGGATCGCCGGGAAGGCGAAGGTCAGGTCGACGGCGCGGCCCAGGACCTCGTCGGTCCAGCCGCGACGGGCCGCCGCCCACAGGCCCAGCGGCACGCCGATGACCAGGCCGATCACGACCGCGACCACCCCGACCGCGACCGAGGTGCGGGCGCCGACCATGATGCGCGACAGCGTGTCCCGCCCCAGCTGGTCGGTGCCCAGCCAATGCAGCGCGCCCGGCGCCTGCAGCTTCTGGGGGATCGAAATGGCGTTCGGCGGAAAGGGCGTCCAGGCCAGGCTGACCAGCGCCATGCCGATGAAGACGACACAGAGCGCGAGGCCGAGGGCGAAGCCGCGATGGGCGAGCAGCCGGATCATCGTCACCCCGCCTGCTTCGGCCGCGGGTCGATCACGGCGTAGATCACGTCGACCAGGAAATTGACCGTGACGACGATGGCGGCCAGCAGCACCACCACGTCCTTGACCACGATCAGGTCGCGCTGGGCGATCGCCTGGAAGGCCAGGCGGCCCAGGCCGGGCAGGGTGAACACGTTCTCCACCACCACCGCCCCCGCCATCAGGAAGCCGAACTGCAGCCCGACGATGGTGGCGACCGGGATCAGGGCGTTGCGCAGCACGTGGCGGCGCAGCACCGCGCCCTTCGACAGCCCCTTGGCCCGGGCGGTGCGGACATAGTCCTCGCGCATCGTCTCCAGCATCGCGGAGCGGACGATGCGGGCCAGGATCGCCGCCTCGGTCAGGGCCAGGGCCGCGGCCGGCAGAACCAGCGCCTGCAGGGCCGGGCCCCAGCCGGCGGACCAGCCGGGAAAGCCGCCGGCGCCGAACCAGCCGAGCTGCAGCGCGAACAGCCAGATCAGCATGATGCCGACCCAGAAGCTGGGCACGGCGAGGCCGAGCTGGCTGAACCCCATCACCCCCCAGTCGCCGAACCGGTTGTGCTTCACCGCCGCCAGCATGCCGAGCGGGATGGCCAGCGCGGTCGACAGCAGCAGGGCGAACAGCGCCAGCGGCGCGGTCACCGCCAGCCGGTCGCCGATCAGCTTCGCCACCGGCATCTTGTAGGTGTAGCTGGTGCCGAAATCGCCGGTCAGGGCGCCGCCGACCCAGTCGAGGTAGCGGACCGGCGCCGGCCGGTCGAGGCCCATCTGCGTGCGCAGCGCCGCCAGCGTGTCCTCGCGCGCCTCGGTGCCCAGCATCAGGAGCGCCGGGTCGCCGGGCAGCACCTCGAGCACGGTGAACACCACGACCGAGGCGGCGAACAGCGTGAACAGCAGCGTCAGCACCCGCCGCCCCAGAAAGCCGAGCATCGGTCAGAGACGGACGTAGGTTGGGTTCGCCAATGGCGAACCCAACACCGTGAGGCCGTGACAATGTTGGGTTCGCGGACCGCGAACCCAACCTACGAGGGAATAGGCCCCCCTCATTCCGCCCAATGGGCCTTGGTCATGTCGTTGGCGGCGATCGGGCTGTTCTTCCACATTCCCAGCAGCTTGGCGTTGCGCACCCCGGTCTTGGCCAGCTGGAACAGGAACACCGCGGCCTCGTCGTCGGACAGGATCGCTTGAGCCTGCTGGTACAGCGCCTTCCGCTGTTCCGGATCGACCGTGCCGTTCAGCTGCTGGATCACCTGGTCGAAGGCCGGGTTGTCGTAGCCGAAATAGTACTTGTCCTTGCCGCGGGCGTAGATGTCGATGTCCAGCGCCTCGGTGTGCGCGACGATGGTCATGTCGTAGTCGAAGCCCTTGAACACCTGCTCCAGCCACTGCGCCCATTCCACCGGCACCAGCTCGACCTGGACGCCGATCTCGGCCAGCTGCGCCTGGATGATCTCGCCGCCGCGGCGGGCATAGCCGGGCGGCGGCAGCTTCAGGGTCGCCTTGAAGCCGTCCGGATAGCCGGCCTCGACGAGCAGCGCCTTGGCCTTGGCCGGATCGTAGGGGTAGGCGCCGGTCAGGTCCTTGTAGGCCGGGTCGTAGGGCGCGAAATGGCTGCCGATCGGGGTGCCGTAGCCGAACATGGCGCCGTCGACCAGCGCCTGGCGGTCGATCGCCATGGCCAGCGCCCGCCGCACCTTGACGTCGCCGAACGGCTTGCGGCGCTGGTTCACCGCCATCACGGTCTCGCCGGCGGTGGTGCCGATCTCGACCGCGAAGCGCGGATCGGCCTTGAACTGGTCCAGCGTCTCCGGCGCCGGCATGTTCGGGAAGGCGTCGATGTCGCCCGACATCACCGCGGCCGAGGCCGCCGCAGGGTCGGCGACGAAGCGGAAGACCAGCCGGTTCAGCTTCGGCTTCTCGCCGGCATAGGCGTCGGTGCGCTCGAGCGTGACATGGTCGCCCGGCGCCCATTCGACGAATTTGAACGGACCGGTGCCGATCGGGTGGGTGCCGTTGTCGGCGGCGGAGTTCGGCGCCACGATCAGCGCCGCCGCCTGGCCGAGATGGAACAGGAACAGCCCGTCCGGATGCGACAGGGTGATCACGACCTGGTCCGCGGCCGGGGTGTCGACCGACTGGATCGGCTCGAAGAAGACCTTCTGCGGGTTGGTCGAATCGGCGGCGCGGGCGCGGTCCAGCGAGAACTTCACCGCCTCGCTGTCGAACTTGGTGCCGTCGTGGAAGGTGGTGCCGCGGCGCAGGGTGAAGGTGTAGGTCAGCCCGTCGTCCGACACGGTCCATTCCGTGGCGAGGCCCGGCTGCACCT
The DNA here is from genome assembly GCF_042743185.1 of Inquilinus sp. NPDC058860. Lineage (NCBI taxonomy): Bacteria > Pseudomonadati > Pseudomonadota > Alphaproteobacteria > Rhodospirillales > Rhodospirillaceae > Inquilinus > Inquilinus sp. NPDC058860. Next base: position 12,520 of record NZ_JBHYMS010000048.1, read on the forward strand.
GGCCGTTCTCGTCGATCCGGGTCAGCCCCTCGAAGACATTGGCGTAGACCACCTCGGCGATGGCCGCGGCGGCGCCGCCGGTCGGGTCCAGATTCGGCGGCTCCAGCACCATGCCGATCACGGCCTGGTCCTTGGCGGCCAGTGCCGGCGTCGCGATCAGCCCGGCCGCCAGCACGGCGGCGGCGAGCATGCCCCTCATCCCCATCGTCGTCTCCCTGTGCCGGTGAGACCGAATCCCCCGGCCCTTCGCGTTCGCCGCGGATGATGGCAGCGCCGCCGGGGCGGGTTCAAGGCTTGCCGTATTTCTCCCGCCAGGCGGTGTGCGGCCCCAGCGTTTCGGCGTGCCAGACGCCGCAGGCGATGGCGCGGGCGACGCAGTCGGCGGCGATGGCGCCGATCCGGGCCAGCGCCACGGACCGCGGCTCCGGCAGCTTCACGGCGCCGGTGGCCAGGGCGAAGATCGTGTCGCCATCCATCGGCGTGTGCACCGGGCGGATGGCGCGGGCCAGCCCGTCCTGCGCCATGATCGCCAGCCGCTGCGCCTCGGCCTTGGTCAGCGCGGCGTCGACCGCGACGATGCCGATCGTGGTGTTGCCGCCGGGTTCCGGCTGGGGCGAAGCGGGGTGGCGGAACAGCACCGGCTCCGGCTCTGCCGGCCCGGTCGGGCGGTGCGGGCCGCCGAACTCGCGCTCTTGCTCCCAGGGCCAAGCCCAGAAGGTGCCGTCCGGCATGGTCACGGCGCCGACCGGGTTGGCCGCCACCAGCGCGCCGATGGTGACGCCGGTCTCGGGATCGAAGGCCGAGGCGGTGCCCAGCCCGCCCTTGCAGGTCGCGGTCTTGGCCCCGGTGCCGGCGCCGGCATTGCCCTGGCGCACCTCTGTGCCGGCGGCGTCGCAGGCGGCCAGGGCCAAAGCGCGGTAGGGCGGGGTGTCGCCCCAGCCCTTGTCGCCGCCATTGGTCAGGTCGAACAGGATCGCGGCCGGCACGATCGGCACCCGGACGCTGCCCACGGGATGGCCACGGCCGTGCGCGGCAAGCCAGGCGACGACGCCCGACGCCGCCTCCAGCCCGTGCACCGAGCCGCCGGACAGCACCACCGCATCGATCGCCTCGACCAGGCAGGTCGGGTCCAGCGCGTCGGTGTCGCGCGTGCCGGGGGCGCCGCCGCGGACATCCACGGCAGCGGCGCAGCGCATCTCCGGCAGCAGCACGGTGACGCCGCTGCGCACGGCCAGGTCTTCAGCCTGGCCGACCAGAATGCCGGCGATGTCGGTGATGGAATTGCGCGGGCCCGGGCGGATGGTCATGACGGTCTCTTCGGCGGCGTCATGGCCAGCAGACAGGACGCGGCGCCTCGCCGTCAATCGGGCGACGCAGACTGTTCGCAGGGCTGCCGACTGCCTATGCTCCGCCGCCATGACCGACCTGCCGCTCATCCGCCTGCAGCCCGGCCGCGACAAGCGCGTCGCCGCCGGCCACCCCTGGATCTTCTCGAACGAGATCGCCATGACGCCGGAGCTGCGCGAGGTGCCGCTCGGCGCCCCGGTGCGGGTCGAGGCGGCGAACGGCAAGTCCCTCGGGGTCGGCGGCTTCAACCGGCACGCGCTGATCGCCGTGCGCATGCTCGACCGCAGCCCGGATGCGGCGATCGACACCGCCTTCCTGCGCCGGCGCCTGGCCGCGGCGCTGGCGCTGCGCGACACACTGTTCGACCGGCCGTTCTACCGTTTGGTCCATGCCGAGGCCGACGGGCTGCCGGGGCTGATCATCGACCGCTACGGCGACGTGCTGGTGATGCAGAGCAACACCGCGCTGATGGACCGGCTGGAGGGCCCGCTCTGCGAGGCGCTGGAGGATCTGCTGCAGCCCCGCGCCATCGTGCTGCGCAACGACAGCGCTATGCGCGGCCTGGAAGGGCTGGCGGGGGAGGTGCGGGTCGCCCGCGGCGCCCTCGACGGCCCCGTCGCGGTGGAGGAGAACGGCGCCCGCTTCGAGGCCGACCCGCTCGGCGGCCAGAAGACCGGCTGGTTCTTCGACCAGCGCGACAACCGTGCCTTCGTGGCGAAGCTGGCCAGCGGCCGCCGGCTGCTCGACGTCTACACCCACACCGGCGGCTTCGGCATCCAGGCGGCGCTGGCCGGCGCCGAAGCGGTGACGCTGGTCGACCGCTCGGCCCCGTCGCTGGAGCTGGCGGCCAAGGCGGCGGCCGCCAACGGCGTCACCGACCGGGTGTCGACCGCCCGCGGCGAGGCCTTCGCCGAGCTGGAGCGCCGCGGGGCGGAGGGCGAGCGCTGGCCGGTGGTGGTGGTCGACCCGCCGGCCTTCGTCAAGTCGAAGAAGGACCTCGCCGCCGGCGCCCGCGGCTACGCCAAGCTGGCCCGGCTGGCGGCGCGGGTGACCGAGCGCGGCGGCTTCCTCTGCGCCTTCTCCTGCAGCCACCATGTCGACCCGGCGCTGTTCGCCGAGCAGGTGGCGCGCGGCCTGGTCGATGCCGGGCGGAGCGGCCGGATCCTGCGCCAGTCCGGCGCCGGGCCGGACCATCCGGTGCATCCGCTGCTGCCGGAGAGCGCCTATCTGAAAGGAATCGTGCTGCAGCTCGACTGACGCGCGGCGGGCTTGACAAGCCGGGCCGCTCCCGCTGGTCTAGACCAGCCAAAAGGGGAGGCCCGAGACAATGAACACCATCCTATCCCGCGTCCTGATGACGGGCGCGGCGCTCGCCGGCTTGGCCGGCGCCGCCCAGGCCGCGGACGTCACCCTGACGATCGAGAGCTGGCGCAACGACGACCTCAAGATCTGGCAGGACAAGATCATCCCGGCCTTCGAGTCGACGCATCCGGGGATCAAGCTGAACTTCGCGCCCTCGGCGCCGACCGAGTACAACGCCGCGCTGAACGCCAAGATGGAGGGCGGGGTCGCCGGCGACATCGTCGCCTGCCGTGCCTTCGACGCCTCGCTGGCGCTGTTCCAGAAGGGCCATCTGGCGTCGGTCAACGACCTCAAGGGCATCGACGCCTTCCCGGAGGCGTCGCGGACGGCCTGGAGCACCGATGACGGCAAGACCACCTATTGCGTGCCGGTCGGCTCGGTGATCGGCGGCTTCATCTACAACAAGAGCATCTTCGACAAGCTCGGCCTGACCCCGCCGCAGACCGAGGCCGAGTTCTTCGCCCTGCTCGACAAGATCAAGGCCGCTGGCGAAATCCCGCTCTCGATCGGCAGCGCCGACCAGTGGGAGGCCGCGACCATGGGCTTCCAGAACATCGGCCCGAACCACTGGCAGGGCGACCCCGGCCGCAAGGCGCTGATCGCCGGCACCGCCAAGTTCACCGACCCGCCCTATGTCGCCGCCTGGGCCGAGCTGGCCAAGTGGAAGCCCTATCTGGCCGACGGCTACGAGGCGCAATCCTACCCGGACAGCCAGAACCTGTTCACCCTCGGCCGCGCCGCGATCTACCCGGCCGGGTCGTGGGAGATCCCGCTGTTCGAGGCCCAGGCCGAGTTCCCGCTCGGCGCCTTCCCGCCGCCGGTGGCGAAGGCGGGCGACCCCTGCTTCATCTCGAACCACACCGATCTCGGCTTCGGCATGAACGCCCACAGCAAGCATCCGGAGGCGGCGCGCGCCTTCCTGGAATGGGTGGCCTCGGCCGAGTTCGCGACGCTCTACACCAACGCCCTGCCGGGCTTCTTCACACTGTCGACCCACAAGGTCGAGCTGAAGGATCCGCTGGCGGCGGAGTTCCAGAGCTGGAAGGACAAATGCGGCGGCAACATCCGCCTGGCGCACCAGATCCTGTCGCGCGGCAAGCCCAATGTCGACCAGGCGATCTGGAACGTCTCGGCCCAGGTGCTGAACGGCTCGATGACTGCCGAGCAGGCCGCTGCCAAAGTGCAGGAGACTCTCGACGCCTGGTACAAGCCGCTGGGGAAATAAGAGGAACACGGGGGCTGAGCACGATCAAGGCGATTGGCATAATATGCCAATCGCCTTATCTTATTCAGGTGCAGACGTGTTCAAGGACAGCCCGTGATGCCGACCCGCAACGTCGTCGTGACCGATCATCAGGCCGAGCTGATCGAGGGGCTGGTCAAATCCGGCCGCTATCAGAATGCCAGCGAGGTCCTGCGCGAAGGGCTCCGTCTGGTCGAGCAGCGCGAGCAGGAAGATGCCGCCAAGCTCGAGCGCCTGCGGGCCGCGGTCCAGGTCGGAATCGATGCGATAGAGCGCGGGGAGTATACGGAGTTCGATTCCGTGGAGGATCTGCGCCGGCATATGAGAGCGATAGCGGACTCGGCTCTGTCCGGCCTGCCGGATTGACGCGTGCCCGGGCGCCGCTGGCGGGTCAACCTGAGCGCCGCAGCTGAGCGCGACCTTTTCTCCATCCTACAATGGACCGGCCAGAGCTTCGGGACGAAACAGGCGCTCGTCTATGAGGAGACGATCGCGCATGCGGTCATGGCTCTCGCGGCAGGGCCGGAGCTTCCGGACAGCAGGAAGCGAGAGGACATCCTTCCGGGCATGCGGGTGTTGCACCTCGGACGGCACGTGCTGCGAGGCGATGAGCCGTAGGTCGGGTTCGCCCAAGCGAACCCGACACTCCGTCATCGCACCTTTCGCGACAGCGCCTATCCCGCCATGGCTGCCGCATCGGGCCGGTGGAGATAGCTGGTGAAGGTGTCGCGGAACACGCTCTCGCGCCGCAGCGCGATCGGCATCTGCGACAGGATCTGGCCCGCCTGGCCGCGATGATAACCGCCATGGGCGATGACATGGGCCAGCATCTCCTCGCGGGACATCCGGCCTGGCGCGCCGTCGGTGAAGGTGAAGGCGATCACCTCCGCGAGCTCGTCCGGGCTCAGCCGCGCGGCGTAGTCGATGTACCAGCGGTCAGTGTCCCGGACCGAGGCGGACAGCTCCTCCAGCGCCGGAGCATCGTCGGGTTCGTTCGTGGCGTACCCGTGTCCAATCTTCTGCAAGTTGGCGGCGAAGATGCGGTCGACGATGTGGGCGTGATTGAGGATCAGGAGGGCCGAGCGCCGTTCCGCCTGGAGGGCTTCTCCGTCCAGGGCGGCCATGGCGGCCAGCAGCCGGTCGTTCGCCCAGGCCTTGTATTGGAACAATGATGTCAGGAGCGATTGCGTCGTCATGAGTCCCGTCCGTGACTTGCGTGGAAGATCTGCAGCCATGCCGACTCGGTCGGACGCCACCCGTCGCCAGTCTCGCGCCGATCCCGCCGGAGGTCAAAGCGGGAGCGTTGGGTTGCCCTCGGCAATGACAGGGTAGGAGAGGGGCATGGCGCTCCTCACGGTCCCACCCGGGCCAGCAGCAGCAGGCGGCGGAAGGGGAACAGGGTGCTGCCGTCCGGCTGCGGCGGATAGGCCTGGGCCAGCCGCGCCGCGTAGCTGGCGATGAAGGCGTCGAGCTCCGGTCCCGACAGCGCCGCCATCACCGGCAAGAGCGCGGTGCCGCGCACCCAGTGCAGCACCGGGTTGTCGCCCTTCAGCACGTGCAGGTACTCGGTCTCCCAGATGTCGAGCGCTTCGGTGCGCGGCGCCAGCAGGTCGTAATAGGCGGCCGGGGTGCCGACCGGCGGGCGGCGCAGCGGGATCCGGCCGGCCCAGGGCGGCTCGGACGCCAGCGCCCGCATCAGCACATGGCTCGGCGCGTCGTGGTTGCGCGGCATCTGCACCGCCAGCACGCCGCCGGGGGCGAGGAAGGACAGCAGGCGCGGCACCAGCGCCTCGTGCCCCTCCAGCCATTGCAGCGCGGCGTTGGAGAAGATCAGATCCACCGGTTCCGCCGGTGTCCAGTCGGCGATGTCGCCCTCGACCCAGTCCAGGTCCGGATGGGTCGCCCGGGCCTCGCGCAGGGCGTTGCGGTCGCGGTCGAGGCCGGTGACCGCGGCGCGCGGCCAGCGTTCGGCCAGCTGGGCGGCCAGGGCGCCGGTGCCGCAGCCGAGATCGACGATCCGCCGCGCCTCGATGTCCGGCAGCCGGGTGATGAGGTCGAGCCCGGGCTGCAGCCGCGGGCCGGCGAATTTCAGCGTGTGGGTGGGATTCCATGCCATGGCGCCCAATCTACCGGAAGACCTGCCTCCGGCGCATCCCCGCACCGATCCGTGGGCGGATCGATTGACTCGGGCGCCGGTCGTGCCTATAACCCGCGACCGTTTTGCGTCCGGCGAGGGCGCGAGTAGAGCCATCCGGAGTTCCGACCGTGAAGAGAACCTTTCAGCCCAGCAAGCTGGTGCGCGCGCGCCGCCATGGCTTCCGCGCCCGCATGGCGACCGTCGGCGGCCGCCGCGTGCTGTCCAATCGTCGCGCCAAGGGTCGGAAGCGCCTCTCCGCGTAATCCGGCTCTCGCGGCCGGGGTGACCGGATGCGCGTCCGTCTTGACGATCCTGGATTGATCCGCCTCGGCCGGCTGAAGAAGCGCGCCGAGTTTCTGGCTGTGGCCGGAACCCGCCGCAAATGGGCGCAGCCGGGCGTGATCGTCCAGCTGCGCCGCTGGGACGGCGCCGAAGGCGGGGCGGAGGCCACGGCCGGCTGCGACCTGCGCGTCGGCTACACCGCCAGCCGCAAGGTGGGGAATTCGGTCGCCCGCAACCGGGCGCGCCGCCGTCTGCGCGCCGCCGCCGCCGAGGTGCTGGGCCGCCGGGCGGCGCCGGGCCTCGACCTGGTGCTGATCGCCCGCGGCGAGACCGTCCGCCGGCCCTTCGCCGACCTGGTCGCCGATCTCGACCGGGCGCTGGAGAAGCTGGGCGCCGTGCGTCCGGCGCCAGGAGTCGGAGGGGCGGAGGCCGGAGGGGCCGCGGCATGAGCCCGCTGGCCCATCTGATGCGCGCCCTGGTGATCGGCTACCGCTACAGCCTGTCGGCGCTGATCGGACGCCAGTGCCGGTTCGCGCCCACTTGCTCCGCATACGCGATCGAGGCTATTGAGCGGCACGGTGCGATCGCCGGGGGCTGGCTGGCCCTGCGGCGCATCGCGCGTTGCCACCCCTGGGGTGGGTCGGGGTATGACCCCGTGCCCGACACCCCGACTGCCGGTGGACGGGGCCATGACGCCTGCTGCGGCGCGGCCCGGCCCACCGACCATTGACCGTATTCGACTGACCGGCCGGCCAGATTACAGGGCAGGGGCCGGGACCGGAGCCCTGATGCGATGACCGACCAGAAGAACCTGATCCTGGCGATCGCCCTTTCGCTGGCCATCCTTCTCGGCTTCCAATTCCTGTTCCCGGCGCCGAAGCCGACTGCGCCGGCGCCGCAGCAGCAGGGCGCCACGACCTCGACCGCCTCGCCCCAGGCCCCGACCACGGTCGGCGGCGCGGCGCAGGCGCCGATGGATCGCGCCCAGGCGCTGGCCCAGAGCGGCCGGGTCAAGATCGAGGCGCCGCGCCTGCACGGGTCGATCAACCTGACCGGCGGCCGGATCGACGACGTCACCCTGCGCGACTACCGCGAGACGGTCGACCCCAACAGCCCCGAGATCGTGCTGCTGACGCCGCTGGGCGGGCCGTCCCCCTACTATGCCGACTACGGCTGGGCGCCGGCCGATCCCTCGGTCGTGGTGCCGGGCGCGAACACGGTCTGGACCGCCGACCGCCAGACGCTGACTGCGGACGCGCCGGTGGTGCTGCGCTGGGACAACGGCCAGGGGCTGGTGTTCGAACGCAGCATCTCGATCGACGCCAACTACATGTTCACGGTGGTCCAGCGCGTCGTGAACAACACCGACAAGCCGGTGCAACTGGCCCCCTATGGCCGGGTGCTGCGCTTCGGCACGCCGGTGACCCAGGGCTACTACGTGCTGCACGAAGGCCCCTACGGCGTGTTCAACGGCACGCTGGAGGAGAAGACCTACAAGGACATCCAGGACGACAAGGCGGTCAGGAACACCAGCACCGGCGGCTGGCTCGGCTTCACCGACAAGTACTGGCTGGCGGCGCTGATCCCGGACCAGGCGGTCAAGGTCGACACCCAGTTCCTGCACCAGTCGGACGGCGAAGGCCGCTATCTCGCCACCTACCAGGCCGACGCCGTGACCGTGGCCCCCGGCCAGACCGTGGACTCGACCGGCCGGCTGTTCGCCGGCGCCAAGGAGGTCGACCTGATCGGCAGCTATGCCGAGACGCTGAACATCACCAAGTTCGACTTCGCCATCGATTTCGGCTGGTTCTGGTTCCTGACCAAGCCGTTCTTCAAGATCCTGGCCTGGATCCACAGCGTCGTCGGCAATTTCGGCGTCGCCATCCTGATCTTCACCCTGGCGCTGAAGCTGCTGTTCTATCCGCTGGCGGACAAGTCGTACCACTCGATGGCGAAGATGAAGGCGCTGCAGCCGGAGATGGTGAAGCTGCGCGAGCGCTTCGCCGACGACAAGGCGAAGCAGCAGCAGGAGCTGATGGCGCTGTACAAGCGCGAGAAGGTCAACCCGGCTGCGGGCTGCCTGCCGATCATCATCCAGATCCCGGTGTTCTTCGCGCTGTACAAGGTGCTGCTGGTCACCATCGAGATGCGGCACGCGCCGTTCTTCGGCTGGATGCACGACCTGTCGGCGCCCGACCCGACCACGGTGTTCAACCTGTTCGGCCTGATCCCCTGGTCGCCGCCGGCGATGCTGATGATCGGCGCCGCGCCGATCATCATGGGCGTCACCATGTTCCTGCAGCAGAAGCTGAACCCGGCGCCGGCCGACCCGGTCCAGGCCAAGGTGTTCATGGCGCTGCCGATCGTGTTCACCTTCATGCTGGCGCATTTCCCCGTCGGCCTGGTGATCTACTGGGCGTGGAACAACACGCTGACGATCCTGCAGCAGTGGTCGATCATGAAGCGCATGCATGTGAAGATCTCGGGCGGGATGGAGGAAGGCGCCGAGGCGCCGGCCGCCCTGCCGCCCTCGGTCACCCGCAAGAAGAACGGGAACGCCGACAGCGCGCCGAAGGCGCCGGCCGCTCCGAAGGCGCCCGGCCCCCGCAAGCCGGCAGGCCGCAAGGGGTGACGGAGCCGCAGCCTGCCGAGCGGGAAGCATTCGGGCCGGAAGCGATCGAGGCGGGGCGGCTGCTGTTCGCGCAGGAGTGCCGCTTCACCTGGGGGTCGGCCGCGCTGTCCGACCTGCCGCCCGCGGGCCTGCCGGAGATCGCCTTCGCCGGCCGCTCCAATGTCGGCAAGTCCAGCTTGGTCAACGCCCTGACCGGGCGGAAGACCCTGGCCCGCACCAGCCACACCCCGGGCCGCACCCAGCAGCTCAACTTCTTCGACCTCGGCGGCCGGCTGTCGCTGGTCGACCTGCCGGGCTACGGCTACGCCAAGGTCTCGAAGTCGCTGTCCCATGGCTGGACCGAGACGCTGAAGGGCTATCTGCGCGGCCGCGCCACCCTGCGCCGGGCCCTGGTGCTGGTCGACGGCCGGCACGGCATCAAGGAGTCGGACGCGGAGATCCTGAAGCTGCTCGACGACACCGCCGTCGCCACCCAGGTGGTGCTGACCAAGATGGACAAGGTCGGCAAGGGCGAGCGCGAGCGCCGGGTCCCGGAGGTCGAGGCGGTGCTGAAGCGTCACCCGGCCGCCTTCCCGCGGGTGTTCCTGACCAGCAGCGACAGCGGCGAGGGCATTCCCGAGCTGCGCGCCTTCCTCACCGAGATCGCGAAGAACGGCTGACCGCGGTTGATCGCGGCCGCGCGGTCGGGCATGAGAGGGGCGCCGGCCCACCGCTCGCAGGAACGAGCCCGATGACCAAGCCTTACGCCGCCCCGCCCAAGCTGCCCGCCGCCTCGCTCGAAAAGGCCCAGACCCTGGTCGAGGCGCTGCCCTTCATGCGCCGCTACGCCGGCGCGACCTTCGTCATCAAATACGGCGGCAACGCCATGGGCGACGACTCTCTGACCGAGAGCTTCGCCCGCGACGTCGTGCTTCTGAAGCAGGTCGGCATCAACCCGGTGGTGGTGCATGGCGGCGGCCCGCAGATCGGCGCGATGCTGGAGCGGCTGCAGATCAAGTCCGAATTCGTCGACGGGCTGCGCGTCACCGACCGCAACACCGTCGACGTGGTCGAGATGGTGCTGTCCGGCAACATCAACAAGCAGATCGTCTCGGCCATCCAGTCGGTGGGCGGCAAGGCGGTCGGCGTGTCCGGCAAGGATGGCGGCCTGATCTCGGCCCGCAAGCTGCAGCGCACCAAGCGCGACCCCGACAGCAACATCGAGCGCATCCTCGACCTCGGCTTCGTCGGCGAGCCGGCGGCGGTGAACCCCGAGATCCTCGAGGCGTTCGAGGACAGCGACTTCATCCCGGTGATCGCGCCGATCGGCGTCGGCCCGCGCGGCGAGAGCTACAACATCAACGCGGACACCGCGGCCGGCGCCATCGCCGCGGCGCTGAACGCCACCCGCTTCTTCCTGCTGACCGACGTCGCCGGCGTCCTCGACAAGGAGAAGGCGCTGATCCAGGAGCTGCCGCTGGCCCGGGCGCGCGAGCTGATGACCGACGGCACCATCTCCGGCGGCATGATCCCGAAGCTCGAGACCTGCATCTCGGCGGTCGAGCAGGGGGTCGAGGGCGCGGTGATCATGGACGGCCGGGTGCCGCACGCCGTGCTGCTGGAGGTCTTCACCGAGGGCGGCATCGGGACGCTGATCCGGGCGTGACCCGTAGGTTGGGTTCGCGTCTGCGAACCCAACACTTCTGACTGCACACCCCGCGTTGGGTTCGCCACAGCGAACCCAACCTACGCCGGCAGGCCGATCAGCCCGGCCACCACATCCAGCAGCACATCGGCGCCGGCGGCCAACTGCTCCGGCGCGGTGAACTCCGCCGGGTTGTGGCTGATGCCGCCGCGGCTGGGCACGAAGATCATCGCCGAGGGCGCGATCCGGGCGATCATCTGGGCGTCGTGCCCGGCGCCGGAGGTGATGCGCCGCCAGCGATGGCCGCGCCGCTCCGCCGCCTCGGAAACCAGGCGGACGAGATCCGGGTCGAACCGCACCGGCTGGAACCGGGCCAGCCGCTCCGTCGCGACCTCCACCCCTTCGGCCGCCGCCAGCGTCTCGAGATAGCCGGCCAGCGCCGCCTCGGCCGCCTGTAGCCGCTCCTCCTCCGGGTCGCGCAGGTCGACCGTGAACACGGCGCGGGACGGGATCACGTTGATCGCGTCCGGCTCCAGCCGCAGCGACCCGACGGTGGCCAGCGTTCCGGCATTCGCCACGCGGTCGCGCAGATGGGCGATGACCCGGGCGGCGGCCAGACCGGCGTCGCAGCGGGCGGCGATCGGCGTGGTGCCGGCATGGTTGGCGGCGCCGGCGATGGTGACGCGCTGCCACGAGATGCCCTGCAGCGAGTCGACGGCGCCGATCGCCAGCCCCTCCGCCTCCAGCACCGGGCCCTGCTCGATGTGCAGCTCCAGGTAGCAGGCCGGGCGGATCGATCCGGGCTCCAGGTCACCGGCATAGCCGATCCGCGCCAGCTCCTCGCCCAGCACGGCGCCGTCGGTGCCGACCGCGGCCAGGGCGGCGTCGAGGTCCAGCCCGCCGGCATGGACCAGCGACCCCATCATGTCGGGCTGGAACCGCACGCCCTCCTCATTGGTGAAGGCGGCGACCGCGATCGGCCGGGCCGGCGCGGCGTCGGCGGCCCGCAGCGCCTCCACCACCGCCAGACCGGCCAGAACGCCATAGCAGCCGTCATAGATTCCGGCGTCGATCACCGTGTCGATATGCGACCCGACCATCACCGGGTCGGCGGCGCCGGCGGCAGGCCAGACGCCGAAGATGTTGCCGATACGGTCGACCCGCACCTCCAGCCCCGCCTCGAGCATCCAGCCCGCCAGCAGGTCGCGGCCTTCTCGGTCGGCGTCGGTCAGCGCCAGCCGGGTCGGCCCGCCCGAAGGCCCGCGGCCGATGGCGCCCAGGCGCTGCAGCCGGTCGATCAGGCGGGCATGGTCGAGGACGGGGCGGGCGGTCATGGCGGCTCCGGGATCGTTGCCGCGGCAGCATATCGCCGGCCCCGGTCGATCGGTTTGCGTATTGCGCCGGGCCGCGCAAAGGCTTTGCGCCGGCTTCCGATACCGGACGGCATCCTCTAGGGTTCCCTTCGACTCCCCAGAACGCCAAGACCGAGGACCGGAGCGATGGCCGACACCATCACCTATCTGACCACCACCCGCTTCGGGGCGGGCGCGGTCGAGCTGCTGCCGCAGGAGCTGGCGGAGCTCGGCATCCGCAAGCCGCTGCTGGTCACCGATCCCGGCATTGCCCGGCTGCCGCTGCTCGACCGGGTGCGGCGCCTGCTGCCCGCGGAGCATGCGCTGTTCGCTGAGACGCCGGGCAACCCGACCGAGGCGGCGGTCGACACGGCGTTCGAAGCCTTCCGGCATGCCGCCTGCGATGGGCTGGTCGCGCTCGGCGGCGGCTCGGCCATCGACCTGGCCAAGGCCGTGGCCCTGCGCGCCACTCATGCCGGCGCGCTGGCCGAATACGCGCTGATCGAGGGCGGCGCCGGCCGCATCGGCCCGGTGGCGCCGCTGATCGCGGTGCCGACCACGGCCGGCACCGGCAGCGAGGTCGGGCGCGCCGCCCTGATCACCCTGCGCGACGGCCGCAAGCTGGCGCTGATCAGCGGACACCTGATCCCGGCCCGTGCCGTCTGCGACCCCGAGCTGTCGCTGGGCCTGCCGCCGCTCCTGACCGCCGCGACCGGGATGGACGCGCTGACGCATTGCATCGAGACCTTCCTGTCGCCCCGGTACAACCCGCCGGCCGACGCCATCGCGCTGGACGGCGCCGGCCGCGCCATGCGCTTCCTGCCGCGGGCGGTGGCCGACGGCGACGACCGCGAGGCGCGGGCCGAGATGATGATGGCGGCGTTGCAGGGCGGGCTGACCTTCCAGAAGGGGCTGGGCGCGGTGCACGGCCTGTCGCATGCGCTGGGCGCGATCCCCGACCCGGTGCTGCATCACGGCACGCTCAACGCCGTGATCCTGCCGGCGGTGCTGCGCTTCAACGCCCCGGCGGCGGCCGCGAAATATCCCCGGCTGGCCCGCGCCATGGGGCTGGCGGAGGATGCCGACCTCGCCGCCGCGATCGAGGATCTGAACGCCCGGCTCGGCCTGCCGAAGAGCCTGCGGCAGATGGGCGTGACCGAGGCGCATCGCGACCGCACGGTCGCCGGCGCGGTGGCCGACCACTCCACCGCCAGCAACGCCCGGCCGGTGTCGCAGGCCGATTACGAGGCCCTGTTCGACGCCGCGCTGGGCTGACGCCGGGGCCCGTTCCGCCTACGCGATAGGCAAATTCCGGCGGCGCATGCATGGCGGGCAAAATTTTTCAAGGGGGTGGGAACCTCCCCCTTTGAGAAGGGTTCTAGGGGTGCACGTCCGCATCGTGCATGAACCTCCCTGTTCAACTCGGGCCGGCCATCGGGTCGGCCCTTTTCTTTGGGTCCCTGCCACACCCCCCATTCGGGGCGTAGATCGCACCCGCCCGGCCTGCTACCCAGGCATGGGGCGAAGCTCCGGCGTTCAAGCGAGGGTGGGATGGCGCGCGCGAGATTGCGGGATCTGGGATTGTCGATCGGCACGCTGCCGCCCGGCCCGAAGAACGGCATCACCGATGTCCCCGGCGTGCTGGTCGGCCAGGTCACCCTGATCGAGGAGGCGCCGCATGTCATCCGCACCGGCATCACCGCGATCGTGCCGCAGGACGGCGGGATCTGGCACCGCAACCTGTTCGCCGCCGGCCATGTGCTGAACGGCAACAGCGAGGTCACCGGCCTGACCTGGATCAACGAGTTCGGCCTGCTCTGCGGGCCGCTGGCCCTGACCGGCACCTTCTCGATCGGCGCGGTGCACGAGGGCATGGTCGAGGCGGAGATGACGCTGGCCACCGGCGCCGACTTCAAGATGCCGATGGTCGCCGAGACCTATGACGGCTGGCTGTCCGAGAGCGAGCATTTCGTGCTGCGGCCGCACCATGCGCTGGAGGCGCTGCGCCGCGCCACTGCCGACCCGGTGGCGGAGGGCTGCGCCGGCGGCGGCACCGGCACCAACGCGCATGAGTTCAAGGCCGGCACCGGCACCGCCTCCCGCGTCGTCGCCCAGGGCGGCGACAGCTGGACGGTCGGCATCCTGGTGCAGACCAATTGCGGCGACCGCGAGCGGCTGCTGCTGGATGGCGTGCCGGTCGGGCGCGAGATCCCGGTGACCGACGTGCCCAGCTGCTTCAGCCAGCGCCGGGTCGAAGGCTCGATCCTGGTCGTGGTCGCCACCGACGCGCCCTTGTTCCCGCACCAGCTGAAGCGGCTGGCGCAGCGCGCCGGGCTGGGCCTGGCCCGCTGCGGCGGCCTGGGCTGGCCGGGCAGCGGCGACGTGTTCATCGCCTTCTCCACCGGCAACGACCTCGGCCAGGCCACCGATGCCGGCCGTGTGCTGCCCTTCGAGGACCTGCGCATGCTGCCGGACTTCGCGTTGCAGCCGCTGATGGCGGCGGTGGTGGAGGCGACGGAAGAAGCGATCTGGAACTCGCTCTGCGCCGCCGAGACCACGACGGGCCGCCAGGGCCGGGTCAGCCATGCCCTGCCGGTCGAGCGGCTGCCCGGGATCATGCAGCGTTACGGACGCACTTGACGGCGCCGGTGCCGGGGATTCTTGTGTCGGCATCGACCGCCGCCAGACGGAGCCCCATGCGCCGCCTCCTCGCCGCTTTCCTCCTCGCCGCGGCCGTGCCGCTCGCCGCCCACGCCGCCGGCAGCGGCCAGCCGGTGCCGCGATTCGTGTCGCTGCGGTCGGACGAGGTGAACCTCCGCACCGGGCCGGGCGAGCGCTATCCGGTCGAATGGGTGGTCAGCAAGAAAGGCCTGCCGGTCGAGGTGATCGCGGAGTTCGACACCTGGCGCCGGGTGCGCGACTGGGAGGGGATCGAGGGCTGGGTCCACCAGGCCCTGCTGACCCGCCGGCGCAGCCTGGTGGTCACCGGCAAGGAGGACCAGCCGATCTACAACGAGCCCAGCGATGGCTCCGGCCTGATGGCGAAGGCGGAGCCGGGGGTGATCGGCTCGCTGCTGCGCTGCCCGGGCGACGGGGCGCAGGCCGACTGGTGCTATGTCGACCTCAAGGGCTATCGCGGCTGGATGCGCCGCGCCTCCTTCTGGGGCGCCTATCCGGGCGAGAAGGTGGAGTAGGGCGAGCCGACCGGCATCGCCCATGAAAAAGCCCCGCCGAAGCGGGGCTTTCCGTCAGGATCGTCGCGGGATCAGAGGTTGCTCTCGACCCAGTCCTGCAGGCTCTTCTTCGGCACGGCGCCGATCTTGGTGGCGGCGACCTGGCCGTCCTTGAACAGCATCAGGGTCGGGATGCCGCGCACGCCGTATTTCGGCGGCGTCATCGGGTTCTCGTCGATGTTCAGCTTGACCACGCTGACCTTGCCGCCCAGCTCGGCGGAGATCTCCTCCAGCGAGGGGCCGATCATCTTGCAGGGGCCGCACCATTCGGCCCAGAAATCCACCAGGACGGGACCCGGGGCCTTCAGGACGTCGGTTTCGAAGCTGGTATCCGAGACGGGCTTCGTGCTCATGGAAATTCCTTGCCTTAGGGGCGGGGACGCCACCTCACCACGTGGAGATAGGGTAGGGACGAGAACGGAACAAGGTCAAGCCGATGCGCCGGGGGCATGCCGGTCCAGCGTCTCCTGCGGCAGTTCCATCAGCCTCGGCCCCTCGGTCCACAACAGCCCGCAGCGCACTGTCCGGCCTGGATAAACCAGCCGCAGCGCGGCGCGGTAGGCGGCCATCTGCACCAGATAGGCGCGCGGCACCGCGGTGACGCTGGCCGGCGGCGGCCGGTTGGTCTTGTAGTCCACCACCAGCACCGAATCGGGCGTCACCACCAGCCGGTCGATCTGGCCCGACAGGGCGCGGCCCTCGACCAGGCCGACCACCGGCACCTCGGCCCGGCTGCCGGGGCCGAACAGGGGCTCGAAGCCGGGCTCGTCGAGGACGGCGAGAGTCGTGGCCACGATCTCGGCCTGCTCGGCCTCGTCGCGGCCGTGCTGCGGCCGGGCCAGGTAGCGCCGCGCCGCCGCCTCGCGCGCCTCGGGCGGCAGGTCGGGCAGCGCCTGCAGCAGGGCGTGGATCAGGGCGCCGCGGCGGAACCGGCCCTGGTCGCTGCCCTCCAGCGGCGACCGGGCCGGCGGCTCGGCCTCCGGCCGCGACGGGGTCAGCGGCCGGGTCGGGTCGGGCTCCGGCGGCGGCGGGCGGTGCAGCCAGTCCGGAGGCGGAGCCTCGGCCTCCGTGGAGGGCGCAACCGCATCGGGCCCGGCGGGCCGGTCGGCCTGCGGCCGGTGCAGGCGCAGCCCTTCGCCTTCGATCCCGTCGATCGCCACCGTCGCGGCCTCGGCCAGCGTCGCCAGCCCGTCGCGGACCAGATGGTACCAGCAGCCCTCGGCCGGCTTGCCGCGCTCTGTGGCGTAGTGGCCGCACAGATACAGGCGGTCCTCGGCCCGGGTCAGGGCTACATACAGCAGGCGGCGGTATTCCTGATCGCGGCGGCGGTCGGCACGCTCCATCGCCTCGCGATAGACCGGCGGCCGGCTGGCCGCGCGCGGCGCCCACAGCGGCACCGGCAAGGCCTCGTCCGGCCATAGGATCTTCTCGCCGGCCCGGGCGCCGCCGCGCGGCATGCCGACCAGGTCGGGCAGGATCACGATCGGCGCCTGCAGGCCCTTGGAGCCGTGCACGGTCATGATCCGCACCTGGCCGTCGCCCTGCTCCTGCTCGCGCTTGACCTCGGTCTCGCCGGTTTCCAGCCAGTGCAGGAAGCGCTGCAGCGACGGCGGCAGCTGCCGCTCGAAGCCCAGGGCCAGCGACAGGAGCTCGTCCAGCGGGTCCTCCGCCTCGGGTCCCAGCCGGCCCAGCATGGCCCGGCGGCCGGAGGCGGCATCGCCCGGGCAGGGCCGGGCCAGCACGCCCGAGAACAGCTCGAACGGCGCCTGGAAGTCGACCCGGTCCAGGATCTCCGACAGCCAGGCGCGCGCCGCCTTCACCGCCGGGTCGGGCGAGGCCGCCATCGCCGCCCACAGCGTGCCGCGCCGGCCATGGGCCAGGGCAAACAGCCGGTCGTCGTCGAAGCCGACCAGCGGGCCCTTCAGCAGCTCGGCCAGGGAGAGGTCGTCCTCCGGCAGCAGCAGGAAGCGGGCCAGCGCCATCAGGTCCATCACCGCCAACTGCTCGGTCAGCACCATGCGGTCCATGCCGCCGACCGGGACATTGGCCGCCTTCAGGGCCCGCATCAGCTCGACGAAGAAGCGGTTGCGGGTGCGCACCAGGATCAGCACGTCGCCGGGCCGGATCGGCCGGCCTTGCGATTCCAGGATCGTGCCATCGCGCAGCCAGCCGGCGATGCGGGCCGCGATCAGCCGGGCCAATCGCGCGCCGGGGTCGCTGATGCCGCGCTGCTCGGTCGGCGGCTCCCAGGCCGGGGGCTCGTCGCTCTCGCTGGGCCCCAGCAGCGGCCACAGCTCCACCAGCCCGCCATGCAGCCGCCGGCGCTCCGACACGAAATGGCGCGGCGGCTCCGGCGCCACCCCGTCCAGCGCCGGGTCGCGGGCGAAGACCGCGTCGACCAGCTCCAGCACGGCGGAGACCGACCGGAACGACGTCTCCAGCGGGATGGTGTGGAACGGCCGCTCGGCCTCGCGGCTGCGGCGGTCGAACAGGCCGTGCACGCGGCTGAACTCAGCCGGGTCGGCGCCCTGGAAGCTGAAGATCGACTGCTTCTCGTCGCCGACCACGAAGACGGTGCGATCGACATCCTCGCGGGCGCCCAGCCCGGCGAAGAACTCCGCCGTCAGCGCCTCGACCACGCGCCACTGCTCCGGGCTGGTGTCCTGCGCCTCGTCGATCAGCACATGGTCGATGCCGCCATCCAGCTTGAACAGCACCCAGGCCGACTTGCCCGGCCGCTCCAGCAGGTCGCCGGCCTGCAGGATCAGGTCGTCGTAGTCCAAAAGGGCGCGCCGCGCCTTCTCCGCCCGGTAGCGCTCGATCAGCGCCGCGCCCAGCGCCAGCAGCGCCCCGGTGGCGTCGGCGGTCTCGGCGGCGCGCAGCCGCTCGGTCAGCGCCAGGATGCGATCCGCCTCCGCCTGCAGCGCCTCCAGCACGCCGGGCACGGCGGCGACCGCCTTGGTCGCCAGTGCCTTGTATATCGTGCCTTCCTTGGTCAGGAAGGCGCGCAGATACTCGCCCCAGCGACCGACGCGGCCGTCCGCATCCTCCAGCCAGTTGGCGATGGCGGTGCCGCGGTCCTGGTCTTTCGTCGCGCTGCTGTCCAGCAGGGCGTAGGCCGCGGCGCGCACGGCATCGCAATCGAGGGCCGAATCGGCGCAGGCCTCCCGCAGCAGGCTGTCGGCCGTGGCGCCCTCGGGCAGGTCGAGCAGGCGGCGGATCTCCGCGACAACGGAGTCCAGCCCGCCATGCTCGTCCAGCAGGCGGGTCAGCTGGCCGCGCTCGGCCACCAGGGCGCGCACGATCTCGCCGAACTCGTCGGCCCCGACCGCGGCCGCCACCCGGTCGACGGCCCAGCCGAGCTCCGGATCCTCCAGCACCTGGCGGCGCACCCGCTCCAGCATCTCGGCGGCGCTGCGGTCGTCGATCAGCTCGAATTGCGGTGGCAGCCCGGCCTCGACCGGGAAGCGGCGCAGCAGCGACTGGCAGAAGCTGTGCACCGTCTGGATCCGCATCCCGCCGGGCACGTCCAGCACCCGGGCGAACAGCCGCCGCGCCTCGGTCTGCACCGCGGTGGCCGGCGGCGCGCCCATCAGGTCGGCCAGGGCCAGCTGCAGCGCGTCGTCCGGCATCGTCGCCCAGCGCGCCAGGGTGACGGCGATGCGGTTCGCCATCTCGGCCGCGGCGGCCCGGGTGAAGGTGATGCACAGGATGCGGTCGGGCGGCGTGCCCGCCAGCATCAGCCGCAGCACCCGGTCGGTCAGCACCTTGGTCTTGCCGGTGCCGGCCGAGGCGCCGACCCAGACCGAATGCTGGGGGTCGGAGGCGCGGCGCTGCGTCGCCGTCGGGTCGGGGCGGATCACGCTCATCCCTCGCCCCCTGCCGACCATTCCTTGACCCGCGCCAGATGGGCGTAGTCGGAGAAGCGCGGCGCCAGGCCGCGGGGCTGCGACAGGTAGGGCGTCTCCGGCAGGTCGAAGCGGGCGACGAGGCCCAGGAGGCCGGCCAGTGCCTGCTCGGCCAGGGCGGCGAGGTCGCCCTCGGCCGGCTTCACCGGCTTGATCTCGCCGGCGGTGGCGGCGCCGGACAGGCGCCAATGCTCCAGCCCGGCCACCAGCACACCTTCGGGCACGCCCTGGAAGCCGCCGTCGCGGATCATCATCGCCTCCAGCGGCAGTTGCGGCTGGTGGCCGGCCAGGATCTGCTCGTTCGACGGCACCACGCCGGTCTTGTAGTCGACCACCACCAGCCCCTCCGGCCCCTGGTCGATGCGGTCGGCGACGCCGGACAGGGCGAAGGGCCCGCCCGGGGCGGGCAGGGTGACCAGCCCCTTCTGCTCGGTCAGGATCGCCCGCCGCCCGGCCGCGCGCAGCCGCGCCTCGGTCGCGACGAACCAGGCGGCGATGCGGGCGAAGCGGGGCCACCAGAAGGTGCGGATGTCCGGCCCCGGCGGCAGCTTGGCGAACTCCGCCCGGCCCAGCGCCAGCAGCCGGTCCAGCGCGTCGGGCGGCAGCGTGTCGGGATAGGCCTGCAGGAAGGCGGCCAAAGCGGCATGGATCGCGGTGCCGCGCTCCGACGCGCCCGGCTCGGCCTCGATCGGGTCCAGCCGCTCCAGCCCCAGCACCATCCGGGCATAGATGGCGTAGGGGTCCTGCATCCAGACCGAGATCTGGGTGACCGACAGCCGCCGCGGCCGGGCCTCGACCGGCGGCTTCGGCCGGGGCGGCGCCACCGGCCGCACGGCATCCGGCTGGTCGATGTGGCGGGCCAGGGCGCGCCAGTCGCGCGCCGGCGGCGTCAGGGCCAGGCCGGCACCGTCCAGCACCGCCTGCAGCCGCAGCAGCCAGCGCGACGGCACGGTCGGGGTGCCCTCCACCTTCTCCGCCCGGGTGAGGTAGACCTCGGCCCCGGCGGCGGCCTGGGCGAAGTCGTTGGCGGCCAGGCCGATCCGCCGCTCCGGCGCCGGCAGGCCGAAGTCGCGCCGCATCGGCCGCGACAGCCAGGGATCGGCGGCGGGCGCGGCCGGCCAGGTGCCCTCGTTCAGCCCGCCCAGCACGATGCGGTCGAACCGCGCCATCCGGGCCTCGACCGGACCCAGGATCGCCAGCCGCGGATGCCGGCCCCAGCGCGGCCGCACCACCGCCCCGTCCATCATCGCCTCGAACAGGCCGGGCCAGTCCGGACCGGGGATCGCCGGGAAGCCGTCGAAGCCGGTCAGCAGCTCCTCGGCCAGGACCTGCGCCGCCTCGCCGTCCTCGGCGCGCCACAGCCGGGCGGGGCCGGGCTCGACATCCGTTGCTGCCAGCGCCTCGGCGCAGGCGATGTGCAGCCGCAGCAGCTCGGCCGGGGATTGGGCGTCGGCGCGCACCGCGTCGACGAAGGGGCCGAGGACGTCGCCGACCTTGTCGAGCCAAGCGGCGAGCGCCGGGCCGGCGCCGCTGGCCGCCAGCGCCGCCTTGAGGCCGGCGATCCCCGGCTCCGGCGCCGGGCCGCGCAGCACCTCGCGCTCCAGCCGCCGCAGCGCCTCGCGGAACAGGCCGATCGGCTCGCCGCCGGCGGCCAGCGGGTGCTTCAGCAGGGCCAGGACCGACAGCGGCGAGGCGTCGCGGAAGGCGATGTCGCCGACCAGCCGCAGATAGGCGCCGACCGGGGTGTCGGCCAGCGGCCGGCCGGCCGAATCGTCGACCGCCACCTGCCAGCGGGTGAGATGGGCCGCCACCCGGCGGGCCAGGTCCCGGTCCGGCGTCACCAGCGCGGCGGTGCGGCCCGGCGTCTCCAGCACCTCACGCAGCAGCAGGGCGATGACGCCCGCCTCCTCCTGCGCCGTGGCACAGTCGATCCGCGTCAGCCCGGCCAACGCCGCGGCGTCCAGCCCGGCCGGGCTGCGCCAGGCATCGGTGGTGGCGGCGGGGCGCATCACCTCGCGCAGCAGCACGGTGCGGTCCGGCCCGCCGGTGGCCGGGGCCGGCCAGTCCGCGACCGCCGTCCGATCGACGCCCAGCCCTTCCAGCATCCGCTTCAGCGGCTGCTGCGGGTGACCGTCGTCGAGCTGGTCCCAGCTCTCGCCGTCCATGAAGCGGTCCAGCCCGGGCAGCACCAGCGCGCCCTGCGGCAGCGACGCGACCACACGCAGCAGCGCGATCTCGGCCGGGTTGGTGCCCAGGAGGCCGGCGGCGATCACCGGCTCGGCCGGCGGCGCCGCCTTCCAGGCCTCGGCTTGGGCCAGGGTCAGCCGGGCGCGCCATTCGGCGGGATCGAGCGCGTCGAGGGCCTTCAGCATCTCGGGCCAATGCGTGGTGACGATGCCGAGGAACGTCAGCGTCTCCTGCCAGTGCTCGGCCAGCTCGGCCGGGACCAGCCCGTCCAGCCGGTCGAAGCCCAGCCCCTCGGCCTGCACCTCGTCCAGCAGCCGGGCCAGCGCCGCCGCCAGATGCATCGCCTGGTCGGCGCTGATCTGGTCCGGCCGGGCCAGGATCAGCCGGGCCAGCAGGATCTGGCGCTGCCGCGGCTGAATGGCCGGCGGCAGCGCCAGCGCCTCGGCCACGGCCGGGGTCTCGCCGGCCACCAGGCCCAGCGCGTCGGCGTCGATGTCGCCGACCGGCAGCAGCCGGGGCAACAGCAGGGGTTTGCCCTCCGCCGCGCGCAGAAAAGCGTCGCGCAGCGTGGTGCCGGCGCGCCGGCCCGGCAGCAGCACGGTCATGGCGCCCAGCGCCAGCGGGTCGCCCGCGGCCTGGGCCAGGAGACCGCGGGCCAGGGCGTCGGCGACGCCGCCGCTGGCCGGAATCGTATACACAAGCGGGGTCATGCGCCCTCGCGCAGGGTCCGCGCCAGGGCCGCGCCGCGGCCGCCCAGGCCGATGATCACCGCGGTCCGGCCATCGCCCCGGCCCTGGGCCAGCTCGATCTTCAGCCGGTCGGCCGGCAGCAGCGGGCCCAGCCGGTCCGGCCACTCCACCAGGCAGATGCCCAGCCGCGCCTCGTCCCAGCCCAGCTCCAGCACCTCGTCGGGCGCCGCCAGCCGGTACAGGTCGAAATGCCACAACGGGCCGGCCGGCAGGTCGTAGGACTGGACCAGGGTGAAGGTCGGGCTCGGCACCTCCAGCCCCGGCTCGCCCGAAGCGGCGCGGATCAGGGCCCGGGCCAGGAAGGACTTGCCGGCGCCGAGATCGCCGGCCAGGAGGACGATGTCGCCCGGCTGCAGCAGCGCCGCCAAGCGCGCCGCCAGGGCTGCGGTCGAGGCTTCGTCCGGCAGGTCGAGGGTGAATCGGAACATCGGCCGATTGTTCGCATAACCGGACCCATTGCGTCACGCCCGCGTCGCATCGCGATGGTGCGCGCCGGCGCGGAACCGGCTATCCCATCGGGGTATGGAGCTCCGGAGAACAGCCATGCCACATCGCACCGACGTCGCCATCATCGGGGCCGGCCCGGTCGGGCTGTTCGCGGTGTTCGAATGCGGCATGCTGAAGATGAAGTGCCATGTCGTCGACGTGCTGGACGTCCAGGGCGGGCAATGCGCCGCCCTGTATCCGGAAAAGCCGATCTACGACATCCCCGGCCAGCCGCGGATCGAGGCGACGGAGCTGATCGACCGGCTGGTGGCGCAGGCCGCGCCCTTCGCCCCGGTCTACCATCTCGGCCAGCGGGTCGAGACCCTGGCGCGGCAGCCGGACGGCCGCTGGCTGGTCGGCACCAGCGCCGGCACGCAGATCGACGCCGCGGCGGTGATCGTCGCCGCCGGGGTCGGCGCCTTCGGCCCGAACCGGCCGCCGCTGGCCGGGATCGAGGCCTATGAGAACCGCTCGGTCTTCTACATGGTGACGCGGAAGGAGGCGCTGCGCGGCAAGCGGGTGGTGGTGGCCGGGGGCGGCGACAGCGCGCTCGACTGGTCGATCCTCCTGGCCGACATCGCCGCCAATGTCATGGTGGTGCACCGGCGCGACAAGTTCCGCGGCGCGCCGGACAGCGTCGCCAAGCTGCATGCCCTGGCCGAGGCCGGGACGATCGAGCTGGTCACGCCCTACCAGCTGCACGGGCTGGAGGGGGCGGGCGGCCAGCTCTCCGCCGTCACCGTGGCGACGCTGGACGGCGAGGTGCGGCGGCTCGACGCCGACGTGCTGCTGCCCTTCTTCGGCCTGTCGATGAATCTCGGGCCGATCGCCGATTGGGGGCTGGCGCTGGACAGGAGCCACATCGCCATCGACCAGGCGACGGCGGCGACCAGCGCGCCCGGCATCTTCGCCGTCGGCGACATCGCCACCTATCCGCACAAGCTGAAGCTGATCCTGACCGGCTTCGCCGAGGCCGCCTCGGCCGCCCATGCCATCCATCCGCTCGCCCATCCGGGCGAGGTGCTGCATTTCGAGTATTCGACCACCTCGGGCGTGCCGTCAGCCTAATAGCTCCGCCGCGATCGGGTACAGCGAGGCGACCAGCAGCAGGGCCATGCCGAGGTTGAAGGCGCGGACCGCGGCGGGGGCGTGCAGCACCCGGCGCAGCGCCGTGCCGAACAGGGCCCAGAAGCCGACGCTGGGCAGGTTCACCAGCCCGAACACAACGGTGACGATCGCCAGGTTGCCCAGGAACCCGGCCTGCGGCGTGTAGGTGGCGATGGCGCCCACCGCCATCACCCAGGCCTTGGGGTTGACCCATTGGAACGCCGCGGCCTCGAGGAAGGTCATCGGCCGCCCGGCCTCGCCGCCGGCGGCGATCGGCCCGGACCGCGCGATCTTCCAGGCCAGATACAGCAGATAGGCGGCGCCGCCGTATTTCAGCAGCTCGTACAGCAGCGGCCAGGCGGCGAAGGCGGCGCCCAGCCCCAGCCCGACCGCCGCCACCATCACCGTGAAGCCGGCGGCGATGCCGACCATGTGCGGCACCGTGCGGCGGAAGCCGAAGCTGAGGCCGGAGGCGGTCAGCATGATGTTGTTCGGCCCCGGCGTGATCGAGGTGACGAAGGCGAACAGGATGAAGGAGGAGAGCAGCTCGGGCGTCATGGCCGCAGAGTGGAGCGGCCACGCGATCGAGACAATCGGAACATTGTCCCGGACAATTTCGCCGTAGAGAAGGGTCAATCTCCATGTCACCTTCCATGCCCGACCGAGCCGAGGAACCTCCGATGTCCCTGCCCGAATTCGCGCTCGAAGCCTATTTCGCGCGCTGGGAGTTCACCGCCCGCCACAATCTCTGCGCCTCCGACATGCAGTCGCTGACGCTGGCCGACCTCCTGGCCCTCGGCACGCCGGCGCAGCGCGAGGCCTGGGACCGGCTGTGGCTCGGCTACACCGAGACCGCCGGGGCGCCGTCGCTGCGGGCCGCGATCGCCGGCACGTATTCCGGGCTGGAGGCCGAGGACGTCGCGGTCACGGTCGGGGCGGGGGAGGCGATCTTCCAGTCGGTGCGGGCGCTCCTGGGTCCGGACGACCATGCGGTGACGCTGATCCCGAACTACCAGTCGCTCGAGGCGGTGGCCGCCGGCATCTGCGCCGTCACCGGCGTGCCGCTCGAGTCTACGCCCGACTCCGAACATGGCTGGTCGCTCGACCCGGACCGGATCGCGGAGGCGCTGCGGCCGAACACCCGGGTCATCATCCTGAACGTGCCGCACAACCCGACCGGCTGGCTGCCGCCGCGCCCGGTGTTCGACGCGATCGTCGAGCTCGCCCGGTCACGCGGCCTCTGGATCCTGTCGGACGAGGTCTATCGCGGGCTGGAGCGGCGCGAGGAGGACCGCCTGCCGTCGGCGGTGGAGCTCTATGAGCGCGCCCTGTCGGTCGGGGTGCTGTCCAAGACCTATGGCCTGCCGGGGCTGCGCCTCGGCTGGGTCGCCTGCCGCGACCGCGAGCTCCTGCGCCGGATCGTGCGGCAGAAGGACTACACCACGCTCTGCGCCCCGGCGCCGAGCGAGGCGCTGGCCGAGATCGCGATCGGCGCGCGCGACCATCTGGTGGCGCGCAGCCGCGCCCTGGTCGCCGAGAACCTGCCGCTGCTCGACGCCTTCTTCGCCCGCCACGCCAACCGGTTCGAATGGCAGGTGCCGGCGGCCGGCTGCATCGCCTATCCGCGCTATCTCGGCGGCGAGGGGGTGGACGCCTTCGCCGACGACCTGGTCGAGCGCTCGGGCGTGCTGCTGCTGCCGGCGCGGGTGTACCACTCCGCCCTCGGCCCGGTGCCGTCCGACCGGTTCCGCATCGGCTTCGGCCGGGCCGACCTGCCGCAAGCGCTCGAGGCCCTGGAGGCGCATCTCTCGGAATAGCCCTGCGACGCGATGGCGGAGAGGCGCGGCGGGGCCGCAGCGTGTAGGGTGCGGCCGGACCACCGGGAAGAGATCATGCTGCGCCGTCTCGTCTTCGCCCTTCTGCTGCTGCCGGCCCTGCCCGCGGCGGCGGCCGACCAGACCCTCGGCACCTTCCGCGGCACGGTCGCGGGCACCGGCGGCGAGACCGAGGCCATCGAGGGCTTCGCGCTGGCGGTGAAGGACGACCGCGGCCGCTTCGTGGTCGGCATGACCGCGACCGGGGAGGGGGTGATCCGCGCCCGTCAGATCCAGCTGCTGCTGCCGGCCGATGTCGCGCCGGGCGATCTCCCGGTCGGCAGCTACGATTCGGCCCGGCACGACAAGGACGGCAAGACGGCCGGCGCGCTCTACCTCGCCATCGGCGCGGACGGGTCGCGGGTGCGCGACTGCCGCCTGGTGCCGCAGGGCACGGTCGAGATCTCGGCCGTCTCGCCTTTCGCCGGCACGCTGAATTTCACCTGCCGCGATTCGGCGGAGGCGACGCTGTCGCTGACCTTCGACGCGGTGCCGGTGGATCCCAATCAGGTGGTCCCGTCCGAGCCGGCCGCGGCCTCGGCCGGTCCGGGCCGGGTCAGCACCAAGGTCGGCGCACCGGTCAACGCCACCATCACCGGCTCCGGCTCGGCCAAGCGCCAGGCCGCCGGCAGCCGCCTCCTGATGCTGTATCTGGAGCAGGAGCGCGACGTCCACGGCACCAAGCAGATGATGCCGGTCGGGGCCGTGGTGGTCGCGCTGCCGAAGGATGTGGCCCTCGGCGCGCACGATCTGAAGCCATTCTCCCAGGCGGTCGCGGCCGACAAGTCGGCGACCGACTATGGCGTGTCCTTCAGCCTGGAGGCGGGAGACGGCTCGATCGACGGCTGCGACCAGGCGGCGAGCGGCACGCTGACCCTGACCGGCCTCGATCCCCTCGCCGGCTCGGCCCGCTTCACCTGCGCCGACCAGAAGGACCTGTCGGTCGAGAGCGACTTCGACGGCATCGCGACCGAATAGCCCAAAGAAAAGCCCCCGCCGGAGGGCGGGGGCTGGTCTCGATCGGACCCCGGAGGGCGTGATCAGTAGCGGTAGTGGTCCGGCTTGTACGGGCCCTGGCTCGGCACGCCGATGTATTCGGCCTGCTTCGGGGTCAGCTGGGTCAGCTTGGCGCCGATCTTGTCCAGATGCAGCGCCGCGACCTTCTCGTCGAGGTGCTTCGGCAGGACGTAGACCTTGCGCTCGTAATTGGCGTGGTTCTGCCACAGCTCGATCTGCGCCAGCACCTGGTTGGTGAAGCTGGCCGACATCACGAAGCTGGGGTGGCCGGTGCCGCAGCCCAGGTTCACCAGGCGGCCCTGGGCCAGGACGATCAGGCGCTTGCCATCGGGGAACACCACCTCGTCGACCTGCGGCTTGACCTCCTCCCACTTGTAGTTGCGGAGGGAGTCGATCTGGATCTCGCTGTCGAAATGGCCGATGTTGCAGACGATGGCGCGGTCCTTCATCGCCCGCATGTGGTCGAGCGTGATGACGTCGACATTGCCGGTCGCGGTGACGAAGATGTCGCCGAGCGAGGCGGCCTCGTCCATGGTCACGACCTGGTAGCCTTCCATCGCCGCCTGCAGGGCGTTGATCGGGTCGATCTCGGTGACCATGACCCGGGCGCCCTGGCTGCGCAGCGAGGCGGCCGAGCCCTTGCCCACGTCGCCGTAGCCGGCGACGACCGCGACCTTGCCGGCCATCATCACGTCGGTGGCGCGCTTGATGCCGTCGACCAGGCTCTCGCGGCAGCCATAGAGATTGTCGAACTTCGACTTGGTGACGCTGTCGTTGACGTTGATGGCGGGGACCTTGAGGGTGCCCTTCTTCATCATCTCATACAGGCGGTGCACGCCCGTGGTCGTCTCCTCGGACAGGCCGCGGACCTCGGCCAGCAGCTCCGGATACTTGTCGTGCAGGATCTGGGTGACGTCGCCGCCATCGTCCAGAATCATGTTCGGGGTCCAGCCGCCCGGGCCGCGCAGCGTCTGCTCGATGCACCACCAGAACTCCTCCTCAGTCTCGCCTTTCCAGGCGAAGACGGGGACGCCGGCGGCGGCGACCGCCGCGGCGGCCTGGTCCTGGGTCGAGAAG
This sequence comes from Inquilinus sp. NPDC058860, assembly GCF_042743185.1. NCBI lineage: Bacteria > Pseudomonadati > Pseudomonadota > Alphaproteobacteria > Rhodospirillales > Rhodospirillaceae > Inquilinus > Inquilinus sp. NPDC058860. Next base: position 40,137 of record NZ_JBHYMS010000048.1, read on the forward strand.
ATGTTGCAGGACGACCAGCGCACCGTGGCGCCCAGCGCCGTCAGCGTCTCGATCAGCACCGCGGTCTGGATGGTCATGTGCAGGCAGCCGACGATGCGGGCGTCCTTCAGCGGCTGCGACGGGCCGAACTCCTGCCGCAGCGCCATCAGGCCGGGCATCTCGGTCTCGGCGATCGCGATCTCCTTGCGGCCCCAGTCGGCGAGGCTGATGTCCTTGACCTTGTAATCGGTGAAGGTGGCGGCGTCGGGCATCGGGTGCTCCTCGAGGCAATGCGGAATTGCCGCAGGGTGTAGCAGCCGGGCCCGTCCGTCACAAGCATAAAGACATCTTTATATGTTTGATTTCGCCCGCCTGCACCCGACGCGCGCCGGTTGCGGTTGCGCCCGATGTTGCGTGTTCGTGCATGATCGTGCATGATTGCTCGAAACGAGGCAACGCCCATGACCGAGATCCTGCTGCCGGAGGAGCGCCGCCGCCGCCTCCTCGACCTGCTCGCCCTCGACGGCAAGATCCTGGCCACGGCGGCCAGCACGGTGCTGGGCGTGTCCGAGGACACGATCCGGCGCGACCTCAACGATCTCGCCCGCGCCGGGGCGGTGCGCCGCGTCCATGGCGGGGCGTTGCCGCTGACCCCCGCCACCGGGACTTTCGCCACCCGCGCGGGCGAACGGCCGGAAGCCAAGGCCGCACTCGGCCGGGTGGCGGCCGGGCTGATCCGGCCGGGCGAGGTGGTGCTGCTCGACGGCGGCACCACCATGCTGGCGGTGGCCGAGGCGCTGCCGCCCGGCCTGCATGCTACCATCGTCACCCCGAACCTGCCCGCGGCGCTGGCCCTGACGCGGCATCCCTCGGTCGAGGTGGTGCTGCTCGGCGGCCGGGTCGACAAGGCCGACCAGGCGACTGTCGGCACCTCGGTGCTGGCAGCGCTCGACGGTCTGCGCGCCGATCTCTGCCTGCTCGGGGTCTGCAGCCTGGATGTCGAGGCCGGGCTCGGCGGCATGGATCATGAGGAGGCGCTGGTGAAGCGGCGCATGGCCGGCTGCGCCGGCCGGGTCGCTGCCGCGGTGACCGCCGACAAGCTGGGCACCGCCGCCCCCTTCCCGATCCTGCCGATCACGCGGCTGAACGCGTTGATCACCGAGAAGGCGGCCGATGTTGCCCTTCTGGCCGCCTACCGCCAGGCCGGCCTCACCCTGATCCTCGCCTGACCGGAGCCCGTCATGACCAGTTTCGTCCAGACCGGGGAGACGACCGCCGATCTGCGCGGCGCGCGCCTCGCCACCCGCGCCATGTTCCTGATCTGCGGCACCGTCACCGCCAGCTGGGCGCCGCAGGTGCCGCTGGCCAAGGCCCGGCTCGGGATCGACGACGGCGTGCTCGGCCTCGCCCTGCTCGGCATGGGCGCCGGGGCGATGGTGGCGATGCCGCTGGCGGGGTTCCTCGCCGCCCGCTTCAGCAGCCGTCTGATCACGGCGCTCGGCGGGCTGGTGATCTGCCTGTCGCTGCCGCTGATCATCCTGGCGCCCGACGCCCTGCTGCTCGGCCTCGCCTTGTTCCTGTTCGGCGCCGCCACCGGGTCGATGGACGTCGCCATGAACGTCCAGGCCGCGGCGGTGGAGGCGCGCGGCGGCCGGCCGCTGATGTCCTCCTTCCACGGCATGTTCAGCGTCGGCGGGCTCCTGGGCGCGGGCGGTGCCAGCCTGCTGCTCGGCCTCGGCCTGTCGCCCCTGGCCGTGGCCCTGGTCGTCAGCGGCCTGATGCTGGCGCTGCTGGCGGTCCAGGCCGGATCGATGCTGCCGCCGGAGCGCGGCCCGGCCCAGGCCGGGATGCGCTTCGCCCTGCCGCGCGGCATCGTGCTGGTGCTCGGCCTCCTGACCTTCGTGCTGTTCCAGGCCGAGGGCGCGGTGCTGGACTGGAGCGCCGTGTTCCTGCATGAGGCCCGAGGCCAGGATCCGGCGGTGGCCGGGCTCGGCTACGCCATGTTCGCGGTGGCGATGGCGGTGATGCGGCTGGCCGGCGACGGCATCACCAGCCGCTTCGGCGGCGAGACCGTGGTCCGGCTCGGCTCCGCCCTGGCGGCGGCCGGCTTCCTGCTGGCGATCCTGGCGCCCTGGCCGGTGGCCGGGCTGATCGGCTTCGCCCTGGTCGGGGTCGGCGCCGCCAATGTCGTGCCGGTGCTGTTCAGCGCCGCCGGCCGGGTCCCGGGCATGGCCCCGGGGCTGGCGATCTCGACCATCGCCACGCTCGGCTATTGCGGCATCCTGGTCGGCCCGGCGGCCATCGGCTTCATCGCCGATCATCTCGGCCTGCCGGCCTCGCTGGGGATCGTGGCGGCGCTGCTGGTCGCGACCGCGGCCTCGGCGCGGGCGGTTCGGATCTAGGGCAGATGGACCTGGATCACATCCGGCCGATTCTCGGTCCAGCGGCGCGCTCGACGAAATCGAGATGGGGATAGGCTGCTGCCGGCCGGTTCCGGTTCGCCATGGACCAGGCCGACACGCCGTTCAGTCCGGAAACGGTGGCGATCGTGTCTCCGTGAAGGTCGGGCGGCAGGCGGCTTTCGCCGGCATCGATCGCTGCCTCGACCCGGGCCAGCAGCCCCTCCAGCTCCAGGATCCGGCGATCGTCGATAGCCAGGGTCTGCATCAGCGAGGTGCAGGTCCGGCCCAGCCAATCGGCCAGGTCATCGGCGTCGCCCAGGCGGATCGGCGACCGGTCCCCATCGCGGACCCAGATCGCCGGCGTGACTTGAACGATCCCCTCCATTGCCTCTCTATCCCCGCGACGAGTCGGCATCGTTCAGTTTTGTATAAAATATTATGCATAGCAATATAGAGAATGCGTGTTGTTCGCGATTGCCGGTCAGCCCACCGGGCCGGGGCCTTCAGCAAAGGCGTCGGCGTGGCAACCCTCATCGGCCGCTCAGCCACCCTCGTTGAAATCGTCGAGAAGCGCCGCGATCCGGCCGGAATCGGTCTGGTCCAGCATCATCCGGGCGCGGCGGGCGGCGGCGACGCTGTCCAGCGTCAGGATCCGGCGCTTGACCTCGAGCAGCCGCAGCGGCGCCATCGACAGGTCGCGGATGCCGAGACCGATCAGGAGCGCGGTGAAGCGGGGGTCGCCCGCGATCTCGCCGCAGGCGCTGACCGGGATGCGGGCGCGCAGCGCCGCCTCGACCGTGAACTGCACCAGCCGCAGCACCGAGGTGTGCAGCGGGTCGTAAAGATGGGACACGGTCTCGTCGCCGCGGTCGGCGGCCAGCGTGTACATCACCAGGTCGTTGGTGCCGATGGCGAAGAAATCGACCTCGCGCGCCAGGGCGTCGGCGATCAGCGCCGCCCCCGGCACCTCGATCATCGCGCCCAGCGGCGGCATCGCCGCCGGCACCGGCACCCGGCGCCGTTTCAGCCGCCGCATCGTCCGGTCCAGCGCCGCCCTGACCGCGCGGATCTCGCCGATGGTGGTGATCATCGGCAGCAGCACCCGGATCGGCCCGTGCGCCCCGGCCCGCAGGATCGCCGCCAGCTGCGTCTCCAGCAGCTTCGGTTCCTTCAGCGACAGCCGGATGGCGCGCAGGCCGAGCGACGGGTTGGCGGTCTCGGCGAAGCGGCCGCCGAGGGCCGAGGCGATCTTGTCGCCGCCGAGGTCGAGGGTGCGGATCGTCACCGTCTTGCCGGCCATGCCCTCGACCACGCCGCGCAGGATCGAATACTGCTGCTCCTCGCCCGGCAGGTCGTCCCGGTTCATGAACATGAACTCGGTGCGCAGCAGGCCGACCCCGGCGGCGTTGAACTCGGTCGCCGCCTGCACGTCGCGCGGCAGCTCGACATTGGCCGACAGGGTGACGGCGACGCCGTCCCGGCTGTTGGACGGCAGGCCGATCAGGGCCTCGAGCTGCTTGCGGTCGGCCCGCGCCAGGTCGCGCCGGATGCGATAGGCGGACAGCGTCTCCGGCGTCGGGTCGATGATCACCTGGCCGGCGGTGCCGTCGACGATCACGGTCTGGCCGGGGCGGACCCCGGCCAGGAGGCCCGGCACCCCCAGCACCGCCGGCAGGCCCAGCGACCGCGCCATCACCGCGGTGTGGCTCTGGGCGCCGCCGAGAGCCGAGGCGAAGCCCGCCACCCGGCGCGGATCCATCAGCGCGGTGTCGGCCGGGGTGATCTCCTCGGCCAGCACGATGCTGCCCTCGGGCAGGTTGGCGAAGGCCTGGAACTGCCGCTTGGTCAGGTTGCGGATCAGCCGGGCCCCGACCTCGCGGATGTCGTCGATGCGGCTGGCGAGATAGCTGTCGTCCATCGCCGCGAACTGGGCGGCGATCGCCGCGATCTCCGACTGCACCGCGTATTCGGCGTTGACCCGTTCCTCGGCGATGCGGGCCTCGACCCCGCGCAGGAGGCGCGAGCCGGACAGGATCGCGGCATGGGCGTCCAGCAGGTAGCCGACATCCTCGGCCGCCTGCTCCGGCAGCGCCTGGGCCTTGGCCTTCAGCTTCCTGATCTGGCGCCGGGACTTGGCCAGCGCCTCGGCGAAGCGCTCGCGCTCGCCGGCCAGGTCGGCCTCCTCCAGCCGGTATTCCGGCACCTGCTCGAAGCCGCTCTCGATCAGATGGGCCGGGCCGATGGCGACGCCGCCGGACACGGCGAGGCCGCTGAGCACGATCTCCCGGCTCGGCGCCGGCGTGGGCAGGTCGGCGATCCGCGTCGCCATGATCCTAGTCCTCGTCGAAGCCGCGCTCGACCAGGGAGACGAGCGCGGCCAGGGCTTCCGCCGCCTGCGGCCCGGCCGCGGCGATGGCGATGTCCGTGCCGGGCCCGGCCGCCAGCATCATCAGCCCCATGATCGACTGGCCGCCGACCTCGGTGCCGTTGCGCTCGACCCAGATCTCGGCGTCGAACTCGGCCACCAGCTTGACGAACTTCGCCGCCGCCCGGGCGTGCAGGCCGCGCTGGTTGCAGATCGTGACGCTGCGCGTCAGCCTTTCCTCGGCCATGTCCGGGGACGCCGGGCCGCTCATTTTCGCTTCTCCGGCTTCAGCAGGGCCGAGGCCACGCTGATGTATTTCTGGCCGGCCTCGCGGGCCGCGGTCACGGCATCGGTCAGGGTGTCGGTCTTCCGCACCGAGGCAAGCTTGATCAGCATCGGCAGGTTGATGCCGGCGATCACCTCGACATTGGCGCGGTCGAGGATCGAGATCGCCAGGTTCGACGGCGTGCCGCCGAACATGTCGGTCAGCAGCACCACGCCGCGCCCGCCATCGACCGCGGAGACCTTGTCCATGATCTCGGCCCGGCGCTGTTCCATGTCGTCCTCGGGCCCGATGCAGACCGTGGCGACCTGGGGCTGGGCGCCCACCACATGCTCCATCGCCGCGACGAACTCGTCGGCAAGACGACCATGGGTCACGAGGACCATGCCGATCATCGGGTGGGTGGTCATGTCGTTCCGGTTGCCTTCCTGTCAGCCCTTACGTCGGCATGTCGCGATGGACCAGCCCGCGGCGGGTGCCCTGGCCGTCCAGCCAGGCCGCCAGCGTCTCCGCCACGAACACCGATCGATGTTTGCCGCCGGTGCAGCCGACGGCGATGGTGAGATAGCTCTTGCCCTCGCGGTTGTAGCGCGGCAGCAGCGGTTCGAGCAGGCCGAACAGCGAGGCCATGAACGGGTCGAACTGGGCGTCGCGCCGGATCATCGCCTGCACCGCCGGATCCTGCCCGGTCTGCGGCCGCAGGTCCGGCACCCAGTGCGGGTTGTCCAGGAAGCGCACGTCGAACACCAGGTCGGCCTCGCGCGGCAGGCCGCGCTTGAACGAGAACGACATCACCGTGACATAGAGGCCGGGCGTGGTGTCGAGGCCGAAATGCCCCTCGATCAGCCGCCGCAGGTCCTGCGGGCTGGTCAGCGAGGTGTCGACGACCACGTCGGCCAGCAGGCGCAGCGGGTACAGCTCCAGCCGCTCGCGCCGGATGCCGTCCGCCACCGGCCGGTCGATCGCCAGCGGATGGCGCCGCCGGGTCTCGGTGTAGCGGCGCTGCAGCACCTCGTCGTCGGCGTCGACGAACAGCAGCCGGACATCGACGTCGCCGCGGGCGCGCAGGGCCGCGATCTCGGCGTCCAGCGCCTCGACCGAGAAGCCGCGGGTGCGGGTGTCGATGGTCACGGCCATCGGCCGGCCCTCGGCATGGTCGACCAAGGGGCCGAGCAGCGCGATCGGCAGGTTGTCGATCGCCTCGTGGCCGAGATCCTCGAGGGTCTTGAGCGAGGTGGAATGGCCGGCGCCGGACAGGCCGGTCACCAGCACCAGACGATGGCGGGCGCCGGGATGCGCCGCGGTTTGGGGGATGTCGCTCATCGTGCGAGACGGTGTTCGGGCAGGGCCAGCGCGGCCAGGGCCAGGCGCAGCTTGACCGGCGCCGAGGCCTCGAAGGGCGCCACCGAGACCAGCGGCAGGCGGATGCCGAGATAGGCGCACACCGCCGGCTCCGGCAGCCGCTCGATCGCCTCGGCCGGCTTGAGGTCGGCGACCAGCAGCACCGGGGCGGCCGGCACGAAGGGGGCCGGGATCGGGCCGAAGCCGCGGGCCTCGATCAGCCCGGCCAGGGCGGCGGGCGGGCGTGCCACCACGACGCCGCCCTCGAGCGAGAGCTGCACCCGGTCGTCGGCGACCAGGCGCCCCCCGGCATCGATCAGCCGGAGGGCCAGGTCGGATTTGCCGCTGCCGGACGGCCCGCGCAGCAGCACGCCGCGGCCGTCGACTGCGACGCAGGTCGCATGGATCGTCGCCATCGCGGGTGGGAAGGTGGACGGCACCCCCGGCCCCTGTCAATCGCAACGGCAAATCATCGGACAAGAAGACGCGTTATTTCGCCGGCACCGCCTTGGTCTCCAGCGTGTACGGCGTGTCGCCCTGGTAGGAGTAGACCCGCAGCAGATAGGTGCCGGGGTCCAGCCGCAGCTGCAGCTCCTCCGGATCGGTGCCGGACTCGGCGCCGCTGATCAGGCTCTCCTGGTCCGAGGCGCGTAGGAGGTCGATGTCGGCGTCGCCCTGCTCCATGGTCATGCGGATGGTGACGTCGGCGCGGTTGACCAGGGTGAAGCGCCAGTAGTCGTCGCGGTCGGTGAAGCCGACCCAGTCCTTGACGGTGACCGGCTGCGGCCCGACGCGCTCGATCGTGCCGGCCTCCTCCGGGGTGTTGCCGGCATGGTCCGGCGGCGGCGGGGCGGCGGGCGCGCCGGCGACGGTGACCCGGTACTCGGTGGCCTCGCTGCCGGCCGGATAGACGTTCAGGTAGTAGGTGCCGGGATCGAGCGTCGCGGTCAGCGTCTCCGCCTCGGTGTCGGTGTTGGTGCCGCTCAGCAGATAGGCGCCGTCGGTTCCTTCCAGATTGATGTCGGCGTCGGCCGACAGACCGTCCAGGCCGATGGTGACGGCCTGCCGCTCGCGGATCGTGAAGGCGTAGTAGTCGCTGGAATCGGCCGGGCCGACCCAGTCGCCGGCTTCGGCGCTGCTGCCGGTGACGTCGCCCAGGTCGCGGGCGTCGGACTGGCTCGACCCCGCCGAATCCGGCGGCGGCTCCTCGCCCGGGGTGCCGGAGACGGACAGGCGGTATGGCGTGTCGTCGCCATAGCTGGTGATCACCAGAAAATAGCTGCCGGGCCCGACCACCGTGGTGATGCGCTCGTCGTCGGAGCCGCCATTGGCCGAGGAGCCGATGGTGCTGCCGTCCTTGTCCTTGAGCTCGATATCGGCATCGCCGGTCATGCCGGTGAGGTCGACCGACAGGTTGGTCCAGCCCTCGGTCGTGATGCCGTAGACGTCGGTCTGGTCGCTGGTCGAGACCCGGCCCTCGGCGGCGAGCGGGGAGGAGCCGACGGCGCCGAGCGGCGTCGCGGTCCCGATGGTGTCGTCGGCGGATTCGTCGGCCGGGGCCAGGCCGGGAGCGCCGGTGCCGGCGCCGGGCATGGCGATGCGCATCGGCGCCAGGGTCTGCGCCCACATGTAGCCGACCGGCGTCTTCGGCGTCTGCACCCGCACCCAGCCGCCTGCGGCCAGCCGGCCGGTGACGATGACCTGCGACCCGAAGGGCAGCGTCTCCTTCAGCTCGGCGGTGCCGTTCGGGGCGCCGCGGACCGAGGCGCTGGCCCAGGTGACGAAGGACAGCGCGTCCATCTCCTCGAGGACCGCGGGCGCCGCCGGGGCGGCGGCCGGCTCCGGCGTATCGGCCGGACCCTGGACGGCCACCGGCGGCGGCGGCACCGCGGTCTGGGCCAGGACCGGGCCGGCGGCCAGGGCGAAGACGCTGCCGAGCAGCAGCCGGCGCAGGCACGATGTCATGAAGTTCCCCCTTGGATGCGGAATGTGTCGTCGCTCGTCGCCGGTCACTTGGCGGGGATCTTCACCGTGAAACGGGCACCGGGGCGCCCCTCCCGGTTCTCGGCGAAGATCTGGCCACGATGGGCGGTGATGATCTGTTTGGAGATGCTGAGGCCCAGCCCGGAATGGGTGCCGAACTTCTCCCCGGCCGGGCGCTCGGTATAGAACCGGTCGAAGATCGCCTCCAGCTTGGCGGGCGGAATGCCGGGGCCGTCATCCTCGATGGTGGCGATCACCCAGCCGCCCTCGCGCCGGGCGCGCAGGGTGATGGCGCCGTCGGGGGGCGAGAACGAGATCGCGTTGGTGATCAGGTTGCGGAACACCTGCACCAGCCGGTCCTCGATGCCGGGCACGGTCAGGGCCGATCCGGGCGGCAGGCTCAGGCTGACCTTGATCCCGGTGTCCTCCAGCGTGGTCCTGTACAGCTCGGTCAGCATGCCCAGCATGCGGGCGATGTCGACCGTCCCGGTCTCGGCCCGCGACAGCTCGGCGTCCAGGCGCGAGGCGTCGGAGATGTCGGTGATCAGCCGGTCCAGCCGCTGCACGTCTTCGAGGATGATGGCCATCAGCCGGCGCTGCTGTGCCGGGTCGGTGATCCGGGCGGTGGTCTCGACCGCGCTGCGCAGCGAGGTCAGAGGGTTCTTGATCTCGTGCGAGACGTCGGCGGCGAAGCGCTCGATCGCATCGATCCGGGTCCACAGCGCCGCGGTCATGGCCCTGAGCGCCGAAGCCAGCTCGCCGATCTCGTCACGCCGGCCGCTCATGTCCGGGATCTCGATCTTGCGGCCGCGGCCCTGCTGCACCCGCTCCGCCGCCCGGGCCAGCCGGCGGATCGGCCGGGTGATGGTGCCGGCGAGATACAGCGACAGGATGATGGTCACGCCCAGCGCGATGGCGAAGACCTTCAGGATCTCCTCGCGCACCGTCTGCAGATTGCCCTCGATGTTGACGCCCTCGCGGGTCATCAGCACCGCGCCCAGCACCAGCCGCACGCGCTGCACCGGCACGGCGACGCCCAGCATCAGCCTGCCGTCCTCGCGGGTCCAGATCTGGCGGCCGACGCCGCCGCTCAGCGCGGCGCGGACGCTGGCATAGTCGTTGGCCTGCTGGTCCTGGCGCTCGACATAGCTCGGCCAGCGTTTGCGCGGCCCGGCGAACTCGGTCGACCAGTCGTAGATCGCGTCCCAGATGCTGCGCAGCCAGCCCTTGGACTGCGGCGGCAGCAGCGGCCGCACCTCGATGATGCCGCCGGGCTGGCCCAGCATCCGGCTGTCGGCCACCAGCTTGCCGTCGGCGCCGAACAGCCGGGCCCTCGTGTCGTTGGTCTGGTACACCCGGCGCACGATCTGGCGGGCGTTGTCCGGGTCCAGCGACTGCTGTGTGTCGACGCCGCCGACCACCGCCGCCTCGGCCAGGTTGGCGGCCAGGATCGTGGCCTCGGCGTCGAGCGAGGACAGCTCGTTCTCGATCAGCCGTTCCTGGTAGGACGACAGGTACAGCATGCCGCCGACCAGCATCATCAGCGCCATCATGTTGACGGCCAGGACGCGGGCGGTGAGCTTGGAGAAGAAGCGGCGGCGCAGGCGCGCGACCGGCGCGTCGACGGCGCGGCCGCCGACCGGGGTCGCGGTGATCGGCTCGGCAGCCGGCTCCGGCGCGGCGGCCGGGACGGCGGCGCCGGTCTGGGGCGGCGGGCTGGCCTCGGCCGGCTCGCCGAGGCGCGGCGCCGGGCCGCGGGAAGCTCGTAACGGGGCCGTCATGGCGTCATGCGGCGGTCAGCTCCGCACCGCGGCCGGGGAGGGGGCGGCCGCCGGTACGTTCAGGCCTCCTTGTAGCGGTAGCCGACGCCGTACAGCGTCTCGATGTGGCCGAACTCCGTGTCGATCGCCTTGAACTTCTTGCGGATGCGCTTGATGTGGCTGTCGATGGTGCGGTCGTCGACATAGATGTGCTCGCCATAGGCCGCGTCCATCAGCTGGTCGCGGCTCTTGACGTGGCCGGGGCGGATCGCCAGCGCCTTGACCAGCAGGAACTCGGTGACCGTCAGGTCGATGGTCTCGCCGCGCCACAGGCAGGCGTGGCGGTTGCCGTCGAGCGTCAGGTCGCCGCGGGTGACCACGGCGGCGGGATCGGCGGGGGTGGTGTCGGCCGCCAGCTGCTCGCGCCGCAGCAGGGCGCGGATGCGCTCGATCAGCAGGCGCTGCGAGAACGGCTTCTTGATGTAGTCGTCGGCGCCCATGCGCAGGCCGAGCAGCTCGTCGACCTCGTCGTCCTTCGAGGTCAGGAAGATGACCGGCATGTTGGTGGTCTTGCGCAGCCGGCCCAGGAGCTCCATCCCGTCCATGCGCGGCATCTTGATGTCGAGCACGGCGAGGTCGACCGGCTTCTGCGCCAGCCCGCGCAGCGCCTCGTCGCCGTCGGAGAAGGTGCGGACCTCATAGCCTTCCGACTCCAGCGACATCGCGACCGATGTCAGGATGTTGCGATCGTCGTCGACCAGCGCGATGGTCTGGGCCATGGCCCCCTCCACTCTCACCACCCGCCCCCGGCAGGCACACACACATTGCCGGGGACGCTGAACGCCCAATATGGCGTATCTGCGGCCAAAATGTCACTCGGACGAGGTCATCCACGAAAACGAGCGAGGGAACGGCGCGATGACGATATCAGAGCTCGCCCCGGCCGAACGGGCCCGGATCCTGCTGCGCAGCCTGGACCGCGCCGCCCTGGCGACGCTGGACGGCGACGGCGGCCCCTACGCCTCGCTGGTGCTGGTCGCGACCGACCCGGCCGGGCAGCCGCTGCTGCTGATCTCGCGGCTGGCGGAGCACACCGGCAACCTCGAGGGCGACTCCCGCGCGTCGCTGCTGTTCGACGGCACGGGGGGCTTCGACCAGCCGCTGACCGGGCCGCGCCTGACCGTTTCCGGCCGGGCCGAGCCGGCGGACGACCCGGCGCTGCGCGCCCGCTACCTGGCGCGGCACCCGGATGCGGCCACCTATGCCGGCTTCCCGGATTTCAGCCTGTGGCGGGTGCGGGTCGAGCGCGGCCACATGGTCGCCGGCTTCGGCGCCATCCACCGCTTCGACGCCGGGGACCTGCTGATCCAACCGCCGCCAGCGCTGACCGCGGCCGAGCCCGGCATCATCGGCCATATGAACGACGACCATGCCGACGCCGTCGATCTCTACGCCCAGGCGCTGCTCGGCCGCAGCGGCAGCGGCTGGCGGATGACCGGGATCGACGCCGCCGGCGCCGATCTGCGCCTCGGCGCCGCCGTCGCCCGGCTGGCCTTCGCCGCGCCGGTGACCGATGCCGAGACGGCACGGAAGGAGCTGGTGCGCCTGGTCCGCCACGCCCGCGGCGGCGGGCTGGCCGATTGAGGGATGATCGATCGGGAGAGGGCGGGTCCCGGCCTCGACAAAATCCCCTCACCCGGAGGCGCAAGCGCCTCCGGCCTCTCCCGTGATCCCCGGGTCGAGCCCGGGGAGGAGAGGCAAAAACAATCCGAATCTCGTAGGTTGGGTTCGCGGCACGCGAACCCAACAGATCGGGGGCCGCGACGGCGGTGAGATGTTGGGTTCGAAGGCGAACCCAACCTACGCGGTCGCGCCACGCCGGCCCTCAACTGCTGTCCGGCTTCGGGAAAGGCGGCATGGGCCGGCCGGTGTCGGACTCGTCGGACGGACGAGGCCAGCCGTGCTCGGGGCGAGCGGCCGCGGCTTCGGCAGGGGTGTTGGGCAGACGATCGGAGGCCTCGGCGGCGGCGGCGCCGTCCCAGTCCCGCGGCAGCAGGGCGGCGTCGCGCCGCTCCTCCGCCGCCTCGCCCGGTTCGAGCCCGTCCTCCAGGCACTCGCTCTCGGTCAGGGACTCACGCGGCTCCGTCCGGGGCTCGCCGTCCTCGGGATCGGCAGCCGGCGCGGCTTCGGCCGCCGCCTCCGCCGGCGTGGGCTCCGGCGCCGCCTTCCCGGCCTTGCGGTCCCGATAATTCTCGCGGACCCGCTGGCTCATCGCGATCGACAGCCGCACCGAACGGGCCAGGCGCACCTGCGCCAGCGCGAAATCCGGCCTGGTCGGCCCGATCGGCGTCGCCAACTGCTCCGTCGCCGTCATCCGGGCCGTGCGGAGGTGGATCTCGACCAGCTCGGCCAGCGAGCCCAGCGCCCATCGCGTCCAGGCCAGGTCCCTATCGACCGGCCGGTCTTCCGTCTCGCAATCGGGAGGCGCCATATTCATGGAACATATCATGAACGAGAACGGCCGATAATACCAGTGCGATTGAGCTTCGAGTGGCAAAACAACGGGTTGGCTCCGCCGAAGCCTCTACTGTGGCCTTCAGCCGCTGCTGGAGAGGTCGATTCCGAGAAATGATCCGGGCCCCAGCCAACAGCGAGATCTAACCAACCGCCTTCAGCCGCTCCATGGTCTCGACCAGGGCGGTGCGGATGCCGGGCTCCATCGCCGAATGGCCGGCGTCCGGCACCACCACATAGGTCGCCTCCGGCCAGGCGCGGTGCAGCTCGTCCGCCGTCGTGATCGGGCAGACCGTGTCGTAGCGGCCCTGCACGATCGTCGCCGGGATGTGACGGATCCGGTCGACCTGGCGCAGCAGCCGGTCCGGCGGGGCGAACAGGTTGTTCAGGAAGTAGTGCGCCTCGATCCGGGCCAGGCCCAGCGCATGCGCGTCCTCCCCCGCCGAGGCCACGATCTCGGGATTCGGCAGCAGGGTGGAGCAGGAGCCTTCATAGATGCTCCAGGCCCTCGCGGCCGGCAGGTGCACCGCCGGATCGGGGTCGGTCAGCCGGCGGTGATAGGCGTGGGTCAGGTCGCCGCGCTCGGCCGGCGGCAGGAACTCGACGAAGCTGCGATGCGCCTCCGGGAAGAAGGTGCCCATGCCGTGGAAGAACCAGTCGATCTCCGCCGGCCGCATCAGGAAGATGCCGCGCAGGGTCAGCGACCGGCAGCGCTGCGGATGCGCCTGGGCATAGGCCAGCGCCAGGGTCGAGCCCCAGGAGCCGCCGAAGACGTGCCAGCGCTCGATGCCCAGCATCCGGCGCAGCTGCTCCATGTCCCCGACCAGGTGCTCGGTGGTGTTCTGGCGGGTCTCGCCCAGCGGCCGCGACCGGCCGGCGCCGCGCTGGTCGAAGATGATGATGCGGTAGAAGCCGGGGTCGAAGAAGCGGCGGTGGGTGGGCGAGGCGCCGGCGCCGGGACCGCCATGCAGGAACACCACAGGCACGCCGTCCGGCTTGCCGCATTGTTCCCAGTAGATGCTGTGCAGGTCGTCGACCGGCAGCAGGCCGGTGGCGAAGGGCTCGATGGTCGGGAAGATCAGGTCGCGCGGCATGGATCTCGCTGTCGGGCTGAGTCTCGATCCTTACTGTACGGTCTCGGCGGCGCATTGCAAAAAGCCGATCGAAGCGAGGCTCTGCGATGCGAGAGCGCAGCCGAATCCGCGTCGCCTGCCCTATGCTGCGGCGATGCGCTGCGCCCTGCTGCTTCTGATCCTGCTCTGCGCCGCCGGCGGGGCCGGTGCCGATCCGGCGGACGGGCTCGATTACGGCCCGCCGGTCGCGGTCGCCGCGGTGCCCGACGGCCGCACCGTGAGACTCGCCGACGGCACGGCGGTGCGGCTGAGCGCGCTCGACATCCCGGCCGGCCGCTGGCGCGACTTCGCCCGGTCGGCATTGGCCGAGTTGCTGCGGGACGGCTCGGTCCGCCCCGCCCGGCTGGCGCCGCCCGACCGCTACGGCCGGGTGCCGGCCCAACTGCGGCGCGAGGACGGCGCCTGGATCCAGGCGGCGCTGCTCGGCCGCGGCCTGGCGCGGGTCGATGCCGGCGGCGCCGATCCCGCCGCGGCGCTGGCCGCGCTGCTGGCGGTAGAGGCCGAGGCCCGCGCCGCCGGCCGCGGCCTGTGGGGCGATCCCGGCCTCGCCGTCCGGCCGGCCGAGGCACTGGGCCGCGGCGACCTCGACCGCTTCCAGATCGTCGAGGGGCAAGTGCAGCAGGCGGCCCTGGTGCGCGGCCGCGCCTATCTCAATTTCGGCCCGGATCCGCGGCAGGACTTCACGGTCACGGCCGAGCCGGACCTCGTCCGCCGCCTGGCCGCGGCCGGGCAGGACCTGACGGCGCTGCAGGGCCGGCGCCTCCGGGTGCGCGGCTGGCTCGACTGGTCGGGCGGGCCGCGCATCGTCCTCGTCCGGATGGAGCAGATCGAGAGGCTGGACTGATGATTCGTCGCGACCTGCTGGTCGGCCTGATGGCTGCGCCGCTGCTGCCGCGCCCGGCCCTTGCCGACACCGCCGAGGCGCGGGCGGTGCGCGCCGCCTTCGGTGGTCCCTATCATGCGCCCGCGCTGCGCGACCATGTCGCCCGCATCGCCCGGCGGGTGGCGGATGCCGAGACCGGCGGTCGGCTGCGGGTGGCGGTCGAGCTGCTCGATTCCGACCAGGTCAACGCCGCCGCCCTGCCGGATGGCCGACTTCTGGTCAATCGCGGCCTGCTGGCCCTGGCCCGCAGCGAGGCCGAGGTCGCCTCGGTGCTGGCGCATGAGATCGGGCACGTCGTCGCCGGCCATGCCAGGTCGCGCGAGGCGCGGCCGCCGGTCGATCCGGCGGTCGCCGGGCTCGCCGAGATCCAGGCCGAGGCGGAGTTCGACCGGGCGCAGGAGCAGGAGGCCGACCGGATCGGCATCGAGGCCCTGGCCCAGGCCGGCTTCGACCCCGCCGCGGCCCCGGCCTTCCTGGCCCGGCTCGGCGCCGCCCAGAGCCTGGCCGCGACCCTGTCCGGCCGCCCCGAGCTGGCCACGGCGGCGATCAGCGGCGGCGACCATCCGGAGACGGCGGAGCGGCTGGCGGCCGCCCGGGCCCGGGCGGCGGCGCTGCCGCCGGGCGAGACGGGGGAGGAGGTCTGGCTCGACGCCATCGACGGCCTGCCCTGGGGCGAAGGGGCCGGCCAGATCCCGATTCGCGGCCAGGCCGTGATCGATCCCGCCGCCCGGTTCCGCTGGGACGCGCCGCGGGGCGTGGCCCTGCTGCGCCAGCGCCAGCGGGTGATGGGGCTGGGGCCGGACGATTCGGTGATCCTGTTCGACCACCTGTCGCAGCCCAGGGCGCTGCCGGCGCGGCTGTTCCTGGAGCGGGTCTGGGGCCGCAGGGCGGGGGGCGTGCAGAGCGTCGGCGAGGGCGACCTCGGCGGCTTCCCGGCCGCCTGGGGCGTGGCCGGAATCGCGGTCGGGGCCGACCGCTGGGAGGCGCTGCTGGTCGCGGTCGAGACCACGCCGGAGCGACGCGAGCGCTTCACCGTCCTGACCCGCGCCGGCAGTCCGGCCGCGGCGCCGGTGCGCGGCGCGGTCGAGAGCTTCCGCCGGATCGGCGCGGCCGAAGCCGCCGCGGTGCGGCCACGGCGAATTGCCGTCGCCGCGGTCCGGCCGGACGACACCGTTGCCGATCTCGTCGGGCGCATGCGGGTGGAGGCGGCAGAGGCGCAGTTCCGGCTGCTGAACGACGTCGCGGGAGACGCGGTAACGCCGGGGACACGGGTCAAGCTGATCGTGGAATGATGACGTAGGTTGGGTTCGCGCCTGCGAACCCAACCTACGAAGCGCTATTCCTCCAGGAACAGCTCCTCGGGCTGAGCAACGTGGCGGGAGATCGAGGCGCGCAGCTTGGTCATCGCCCGGTGCTCGAGCTGGCGCACCCGCTCCTTGCTGACGCCGAGCTGGCGGCCCAGCTCCTCCAGCGTGGCGCCGCTGTCGCGCAGTCGGCGCTGGCGGATGATGGTCTGCTCACGCGGGCTCAGCGCGCCGATGGCCTCGGCCAGCCAGCGCGATCGGGTGACGTTGTCGCGCAGGCCGATCACCACCTCCTCCGGCGAGGGGCGGGTGTCGGCCAGAAGGCCCTGCCAGTCGTCCTCGCCATCCTCGGAGATCGGGGCGTTGAGCGACTGGTCGGCAGCGGCCAGGCGCATCTCCATCGCCTCGACATCGGTGACGTCGACCCTGAGCTCGCCGGCGATCCAGTCGCGGCCGGCCTGGGTCAGCCCGGTCTGGCCGCCGGCATTCTCGATCTTGGCGCGCAGCCGCCGCAGGTTGAAGAACAGCGACTTCTGCGCCGCGGTCGTGCCGGTGCGGACGATCGACCAGTTGCGCAGGACATAGTCCTGCATGGCGGAACGGATCCACCAGGCGGCGTAGGTCGAGAAGCGGACCTCGCGGTCGTGCTCGAAGCGGGCGGCCGCCTGCATCAGCCCGACATTGCCCTCCTGCACCAGGTCGCCGATCGGCAGGCCGTAGTTGCGGAAGCGCGAGGCGGTGGCGATGACGAGGCGGGTGTAGGCACGGACCAGGGCGTGCAGCGACGGCTCGTCGTGATCCTGGCGCCAGCGCCGGGCGAGCTCGAACTCGGTCTCGCGCGACAGCAACGGCTCGCTCATCGACGCCTTGATGAACTTCAGGTTGGCGCGCTGGGTCTCGGGATCGTCGAGATGCGGCATGGACGCCCCCTCTTCGGCCGAACGATGCCGCGGAAGCTTCCCGCGACCTCGATAGACGAACACCCTCCCAGGGGGCGACGTTCCCTCGCCGGAACGGGCGTGTCCTTCACACTTCGGTTCGCCGGACCGGGGTGGCCGGTTACAGAGGGGAGATGCCGGCGCGGGGCCGTCCGTGTCGGGAGCGGGGAGGCGCCGCCGACCGTCGATGCGGCCGGCGGTTCACCGTGTCAGGACGAAGGCGGCGCCGCGCCGTCCCGCCTCAGGCCGCGAGGCCGCGGACCAGCGCTTCGGACAGGCGGCGGGAGAAGGCGGCCGGGTCGGGCAGCGGCTCGCCCTCGATGATCCGGGCCTGATCCAGCAGCAGGAAGGCGCAATCCTCCAGCGCCGGATCCTGCGTCGCGGCACGCTCCGCCAGGCGGCGGATCAGCGGGTGGCCGGGATTGACCTCCAGGATGCGCTTCGAGCTGGCGTCGACCCGCCGGTGCTGTTTCAGCAGCCGCTCCAGATGCAGGTCGGTGTCGCCCTCGTCGGCGACCAGGCAGACGGCGCTGTCGGTCAGGCGCTGCGAGGCGCGGACATCCTTGACCTGGTCGGCCAGCGCCAGCTTCAGCGCCGCGACCAGCGCGTCCATGCCCTCGCCGGCCTCGGGCTTCGGCGCCTCGGCCGGGGCCTCGATCTTCGACAGGTCGGCGCCGCCGCGGGTGGCCGATTTGAATGGCTTGCCCTGGAATTCGCCGAGCGAGGGCACCGCGAACTCGTCGACCGGGTCGGTCAGCAGCAGCACCTCGACGTCGCGGGCGCGGAAGCCCTCGAGCTGCGGCGAACGGGCCAGCGCCGCCGCGTCGTCGCCGGTGATGTACCAGATCTCGCCCTGGCCCGGCCGCATCCGGCCGACATACTCCTCCAGGCTGACCAGCCCGTCGCCTTTGGTCGAGCGGAAGCGCAGCAGCGGCAGCAGGGCGTCGCGCTGCTCACGATCCTCGTAGATCCCCTCCTTCAGAACCGCCCCGAAGGCGGTCCAGAAGGTGCCGTAGGCCTCGGCGTCGTCCTTGGCCTTGCGGCCGAGCTCGGCCAGCACCTTCTTGGTCACGCCCTGCCGGATCTTGGCGACCGTCGGGTTCGACTGCAGCAGCTCGCGGCTGACGTTGAGCGGCAGGTCCTCGCTGTCGATCACGCCGCGCAGGAAGCGCAGATAGGGCGGGATCAGCCCTTCCGCCGCCTCGGTCACGAACACCCGGCGGACATACAGCTTGACCCGGTGCTTGCGCTCCGGCTCCCACAGGTCGAAGGGCTGGCTCGACGGCACGAACAGCAGCGAGCTGTACTCGATCGCCCCTTCCGCCTTCCAATGCGCGGTCAGCCACGGCTCGTCGAAGGCGTGGGCGACGTGGTGGTAGAACTCCTTGTACTCCTCGGCCGTGATCTCGGATTTCGGCCGGGTCCACAGCGCCGAGGCGCGGTTCAGGGTCTCGCTCTTGCCGTCCTCGCCCAGGAGCACGATCGGGATGGCGATGTGGTCGGAATGGGTCTTGACGATCTGGCGCAGCCGCAGCGGCGACAGGAACTCGTCCTCGCCCTCCGACAGATGCATGACGATGCGGGTGCCGCGGCCGACATCCTCCGCCGCGCCGACGGTGAAGGCGCCCTTGCCGTCGGAGACCCAGCGCCAGCCCTGCTCCTCGCCGGCCTTGCGCGAGAACACCTCGACCTCGCGCGAGACCATGAAGGCGGAGTAGAAGCCGACGCCGAACTGGCCGATCAGCCCGACATCCTTCTTGGCGTCGCCCGACAGCGTCTCGACGAAGGCGCGGGTGCCGGAGCGGGCGATGGTGCCGAGATTGCCGACCAGCTCCTCGCGCCCCATGCCGATGCCGTTGTCGGCGACGGACAGGGTGCGGGCCGCCGGGTCGACCGACAGGGTGATGCGGTAGTCGGCGTCGCCGGCCGAGAGCTCGGGCGCCGTGATCGCGGCGTAGCGCAGCCGGTCGCAGGCGTCCGACGCATTCGAGATCAGCTCGCGGAGGAACACCTCCTTCTGGCTGTAGAGCGAATGCGCGACGATATCGAGAAGGCGGCTGACTTCGGCCTGGAAGGTCAGGGTTTCGTCGGTCTTCTGCTGGTCCATCTCAGGGTCCGGGGTGCTTCTTCGTGGCTGCCGCCCGATATGGTCAAGGCCGCGCCGGGCCGCAACCCCTGCCGAGGCAGCTCTCTCCTGCGTCCATGATCACTTCGGCATCACCGCGGCGAGATCGGTGCCGTTGACCAGCATGCGGCCCTCGGGATCGACCACGAGGTCGTAGTCGCGCGCCGGCTTGCCCTCCGCGGTCTTCGCCTCGCGCCCCAGCATCTGGAAGACGGTGATGCCGGCGGCGGCGTCCGCCCCGTCGGCCTGGGACTGCAGGAACCTGACGAAGTCGTCGAGCCCCGCGACCCGCAGCTTGCCCTGCGCCGTCACGCCGAACGCCGCCCGCGGATCCACCGTGCCGCCGCCGCCCAGGTCGATCGCGCCCTTCGGGGCGGCGATGGTGAAGCTGTCGATCGACAGGCGGGCGTCGGATTGCAGCAGCCGGGCGCCGATCTGCTGCAGCGTCTCCTGGAAGACGAGATCTCCGTAAGGCGGCACCGG
Organism: Inquilinus sp. NPDC058860; assembly: GCF_042743185.1. Taxonomy (NCBI): domain Bacteria; kingdom Pseudomonadati; phylum Pseudomonadota; class Alphaproteobacteria; order Rhodospirillales; family Rhodospirillaceae; genus Inquilinus; species Inquilinus sp. NPDC058860. The sequence goes on from NZ_JBHYMS010000048.1 coordinate 59,630, forward strand.
CGGCTCGTCCTTCCGCGGCCGGTCGGCCCGGATGGCCGCTTCGATCCCGTCCCAGAACAGCCCCTGGATCGAGCGGCTGGGAATGTCCTTCAGCGCGATGTCGATCTTGGCCTGGCGCGGCACCCAGCCAGCGAAGGGCAGGCCGGGGTCGAGCGCCAGGTCGTCCAGGGCCAGATGCAGGCCGTAGCCGGCCTGGTCGGTGTCCAGCCCGGCATAGGTCTCGCCATAGCCGACCCCGCCGATCGTGAGCGACACCTCGGGCGACCGGACGCGCAGGTCGCTCAGGGCGATCTCGCCCCGGTACTGCGACAGCGCCGCGACGGTGGCCTTCACCCGGGCGAACCAGGGGGACAGCTCCTCCGGCGGCGGGGCGTCGTCGCCGTGCCTGGCCAGCAGCCCTTCGAACCCGCCGATCGCGTCGATCAGGCCGGCGACGTCGAGGCCGTCGGCCGACAGGGCGTAATGGGCATTGCCGAGGTCGAACCGTGCCTCCGACGGGGTGCCGCCCGGCGGCGGCGGCTCGGTCAGGGTGAAGGACACCTTGTCGACGTCGAGGGTCAGGGCCGCCCCGGCGACCGGTTTGCCGGCGGCCGGATCCAGCATGCCCGACAGCCGCAGCCGGTCGATCGAGAGGTTGCCCGGTTCCGCCTTGGTCGGCGCATCCGCGACCTTCAGGCCGCGCAGCTCCAGGGTCGCGTCGCCGCCGAGGCCGCGGCCCGGGGCGGCGCGGTCCAGCCCGCGATAGCCGCCGCCGACGGTCAGCGAATCGAAGCCGACCGTGGTGTCGTCGCCGCCGCCCTGCAGGTCGGTCAGGACCAGCTCGCTCTGCGAGGCGCCGCCGATCAGCCCCAGCGCCTGCCGCGTCAGGGTGTCCAGCTTGCGCTCGATATTCGGCGGGGACGGGGCCTGGGGATCGCGCCGGGCGGCGTCGAGGGCGAAGGCGATCAGCCGCCACACCCGGTCGCGCAGCGCCGCGGCATCGACATCCTCAAGCCGTCCACCATAACGCAGCCGGCCCAGCGTGACGCCGTCGCCGGCCGCGGGATCGCCGGCGGAAAGGCCTTCCGCCTCGAATTGCAGGGCGATGTCCTGGCGCGGCGAGCCGGGCCGCGGCGTGGTGGCGCTGGTCAGGCTGAGCCGATGGACGGCGAGCCGGGTCTTGTCGCCTTCGGTCACCGTCACGCCCTCGGACTCGTCGGTCGAGGCGGTCAGCAGGGACGCAGCGAGGTCGACGGTCAGCTCGGCCCGGCGGGTGCGGCTGGTGATGGTGACCGGCGGCTCGCCCCCGCCCGGCCGGATCTCGCAGCGGAGCGGCGCCTCGCCTTTCAGCCGATAGGCCTGCCCTTCCCCGGCCGTGGCGATGTAGCGGTCGCCGTCGCAACGGATCCGCACCACCCGCTTGCGGCCGTCGTCGTCGTCGCGCAGCGCCAGCGCCAGGGCGGGGCCGGTGACGCGGTACTCCGCCCCGGCCGGCTCGACCGTCCAGCCTCCCTCGAAGATCGGCTCGCCCAGACCGGCCGTCGCCAGGGTCGGGGTCAGGATCGCGGTCAGCCCCTTCTCCAGGGCGGCGGCGCCTTCCGGCGTCGCCTGGGCGAAGGCCGGGCCCGTGGCCAAGGCCAAGACGGCGCCGAGCAGGGCCGGAGCGAGACGGCGCATGGGGGGACTCCCGGGTCGGCTGCGCTAGGGCCAATCGACATTCAGCCTTCCCAGAGCTGAATGGTGCTGAATCAATACGTTCCGGATTTGCTGATTCGGAGCGAAGGGATGGGGGTGA